>CALCNS010000353.1 GCA_937897315.1 uncultured Bacillota bacterium | reverse complement strand
GGATTTCTTCTTTGGTACTACCTGGAATGTAAGCACTCACATTTTCTATGGATCCCGGATATAGCTGGGAATCGACAAAGGCTCTCGCTGATAAGTAAGCAGGCTGATTGGAGTCCTTTTGGTGTAAAGCCATTTGTTTCATACAGGTCTTTCTCAGCCAATCACCCTGCTTGGGGGAAAGAGCGAAGCCAAAACATTTCTTCTCGTAGTTGGTCCACCAAAAGGATGTATAGAGAATGGCGTCGGGAATATCAAAACGATGCCGAACAATGGGAAACTCCACCATGCGCTCGCTAATGATTCCGATGGCTCCTCTCTTCTCTACAGCCCAGGAACGAACTTTGTTCCAATCTCCGTCTGAAAACACCAGCGCTCCTTGCATATCAATATCGGGATAAGCGGTTTCATCGTCTCCGTGTTCCAGCCAGATGATGGGTGCTACAACACCCTCTTTCGGTGTAGCGATGCTACGTTGAATTAACGACATTTTCTCAGCCTGAAAATCACAAAGGCGAATAGGAGAATCACCTAAAATATCTAGAGTAGCTTCTTTACAAAACCATTCGTCCCACATCGCATTCGTCCAATAACTTGTTTGGTAGTTAGCCGGATAAGATAGGATCTCTGCTTTTACGCCATCTGATTGAAATATCTTTTGACAATATTGTGCAGCTTCCCGGTAACCTGGACTAGATTGGATTCGATGATGTTGACTGATTTCTGCTACATGATGAAAACTTCTTTGACCTGAAAATTCACTTTGAATTTTCGATAAAATGGGACGAATCATTCATAACACCCTCCTCTTTCATTTTCCTCTTACTTCTTGAAAGACTTTGCGAAACCCTTTTTTGAGTTCGTTTTTCGTCGTTAACTGTATCATTTTCAAAGACGATGCTCGAGGGAAGGAATGGATCTTTATGTTACAGAATCGTTACATTCATAAGCGATCTTCGATAGCTAATTATTAATAGAAAGGAAAAGTACGATGAATCTGAATCCTGCTGAGATTTACAAAAAACTGAAAGAACATGAGCATGAGATGATCACCGAACTTTCCCATTTGGTGTCTCATAGCTCTTATACCTATGCACCTGATTCAGTGAACCTACTACAAGATTATATTGCTGAGCAATTCAAAAAAGTGGGTGCGAAGGTTGAATACTTATCACCTGGAAATGCTTTGTATGGTCAGCACTTGAAGGTAGAATACGGTTGTGGAAAAGAGCAAATTCTCATACTAGCACACATGGATACCGTGTACCCAGAAGTCAACTTTTCGGGAAATGTTCTTAACATAGAAGAGAACTTGCTCTACGGTCCGGGTGTTTATGATATGAAAGGTGGGGTTGTACAGCTCCTTTGGTCGATTCGCCTCATACATAAACTGGGGTTAAAGACCAAATATAGACTCTGTTTAATTGTGAATAGTGACTCTGAAGCAGGTGGTATTACTTCGCGAAAATATATAGAAAACGAAGCCATCAAAAGCAAAGCGGTTTTTGTTTTGGAGTCCTCTCATGGACCGGAAGGGGAGCTAAAAAGTCAACACCGTGGTTCAGGACGGTACAAACTAAAAATTAGTGGTAATGCTGGTCATCCCAGCCAATACTCCCCGACAACTTCTGCGATTCAAGAGCTTTCCTTTCAGATCCAACGCTTACACAGCCTGTCTCAACCGGAAAACCGGATTGTTGTGAATGTGGGACAGGTTTGGGGTGGTGACACCGTAAATACGATTTCTCCTCATGCGACAGCACTCATCGAGATGCGGTTTCTTAATGAGGAGGATGGGTATCGGACCGAAGCTCTGATCTTAAACGCGCAACCTTTTACGAACTGTAAAGTGGAAATCAATGGCGACATCACCCGACCCTCTGTTCGAAAAAATGCCGATACACAGCGTTTGATGTGCATGGTTCGGCATTTAGCGGAACCTTTGGGAATTTACTTCAAAGAGGGTGTGATTGGCGAAGCTAGTGATGGTAATTATGCCGCTGCGCTCGGGGTACCAACGCTCGATGGTCTGGGACCAGTAGGCGGAGGAGCACACAGTGAAAGAGAGTATATCACAAAAGAATCTTTACTTCTTCGGACAGCATTGTTAATATTGATCATGTGTAATGGAGAATAATGCAGTCAAATTTAGTCGTATGAACTGACAACAAAGGATTTTTGCCTTTGCTCGTCGAACAAAAAATAAGATACGGAGTTATTCCGTCAACTTTTAAAGGAGGATCATTACACATGGCATTTAAGTCCGACATTGAGATTGCACAAGAAGCCCAACCACAAAAAATTCAACTCATAGCTGAAAAACTAGGATTAGGGGAAGAAAGTATTGAGCTTTATGGAAAATATAAAGCAAAAATTGATTACAATATCCTGAAAGAAGAGCGTAAAGATGGCAAAAAAGCCAAGTTAATTCTTGTTACAGCGATCAATCCAACTCCAGCGGGAGAGGGAAAGACCACGACAACTATAGGGTTATCGGATGGATTGGCCAAGATTGGTA
>CALCNS010000352.1 GCA_937897315.1 uncultured Bacillota bacterium | reverse complement strand
CCATGGTGCTGGTTCTTGCGCTAGGGCCTTTGTTCCGAGGTTTGTTCTTTGGTTTTGAAATGTATTTATCTTTTGCGATATTAGCGGCTCTCGGCAACGCCTACTTATTCCTCAAGTGGAGTAATAAAGAGGCTTTTTACCTGCGCCATGGTTCTCTGTATTGTGGTGGTGCATTATTGGTCGCATACCTTTTGGCCTTTGTTCAAGCTGTCAATATTCGAGGTAATATTGAAGCCGTCATGCAAGTGGTTGTTTATTTACTCCTATTTCTCGTTTTATTCGATTATTATCGTGAACATAAAGAAGAAATCCTATCTACTTTCTTTGTTCCCATTACCGCAGGGGGGGTTCTAGCAGCCATACTAGGCATCGCCGGCTACACTCATCTTTTTACCGGAAATTACGCAACCATAAACAGCTCGCGCATCCATGCAACCTTGCAGTATGCAAACACAGCTGCTGTTTATTTTATGTTGGTCGCTTTGCTTCTCATGGCGATGATTCTCAACGGGAAACGCATTTGGTTGAAAGCCCTTCTAGCTGGAGTCGGTCATGTCTTACTGATGGCGTTGTTCTTTACCAGTTCGCGTGGCGTGTTCTTAGTCTTTCCACCAATCGTCTTTTTGGTGCTCTTTTTTGTCATGCCAGCGGGTGCACGTATGAGGAGTTTTCTCACCGTTTTGGCGATGACCATCCCCATGGTCGTTACCATGCAGACGTTCAATGCGGTTGCTCAGCAAAAGCAGACTCAGAGTGCATTCATATGGATCTTTATTGGTTTTGTATTATCCGCTTTACTCATGCTTGGGTTTGATTTGCTGCGCAAAATCCCTATGTCGAAACCGACTCAGTATTGTGTTTTGGCACTCTCCGGCATTGTTATAATCATTGTGGGAGTTTTACAAGGACCACTCATTATTGAAGTTGTTAAGCAATTCATTTTAACCAATATTCCAAAGAATGTATTAAACCGTATGCAAGATATTAACCTGGAAACCAACTCGGTGGTCATGCGTTTTGAGTTCTATAAAGAAGCTTGGACCCTCATCCAGCGCCAATGGTGGTTTGGCTATGGTGGGGGAGGGTTTGCTTCTTTGTATCAAAGTGTGCAAGTCTTGTATTATGCAGCAAAGTTGGTTCATAATCATTATTTGCAAATTTTTGTGGAATCTGGCATTTTAGGAATACTTAGTTTTCTGGGTCTCATTCTTACGGCAGGGGCTTCCATGTTTTTCGGCCGTTTGAAGCAAGAGCTCTTAGAACACAGAGTAGAAGCTGCCTCCTTATTGTGTGCGTTCTTAGCTTTATCCCTTCACTCCGTGATTGATTTTAACTTGAGTTTTACTTCCATGGGGTATTTGTTGTGGGGAATGATTGCTATAGGAGCTGCATATGGTGTATCGTCTCGCAAAGGAGAGATTCCTTTGTGGCAGCCACAAGCAATGTACCAATGGCCCATGTTTGCTCTCGTTACGATTGTTGGGTTAGCCAGTGTTTCATTTAGTTTGGCAGGGTATCAAATGGAACGTGGAGCAGAGTTTAAAAAGCAAATCGTTGCCGTTCAAGCGATTACCGCTTATGAAAAAGCCGCTCGTTACGACCCGCTCCATGCAGGGCCGCATGCGGAATTAGCCGATTTGTATTCATGGATGGCTTATACCAGCAAACTGGAAGCAGAGAAGCAGGAATGGATGACGAAGGCAATTGCCCAGGGAGAGCGCGCCATTCGTCTCGATCGTTATTACCCGTATTATAATCGTATTATGACTAGCGTTTATTTTAGTGCTAATATGAATACAAAAGCAGCTGAACAAGCGCTGCAGTTACTCAATGTTCAACCATTGGTCAAAGCAAACTATGAATTGGTCGCAAAAGGATACACAGAGGGTGGCCTACAACATTATCGTGAAGGAAACCTAGCAAAAGCAAAAGAGTATCTACTTGCTGCAGTTCAGTTGATGCAAGAGGAAGCAGCAAAAAGCAACAAAACGGTTGCTTACTATGCTGGAAAAGCTGCGTTAGCTCTTGCAGATTTCTCTCAAGCAGAACAATGGTTAACATTTGCTCGAAGTGCATCACTGGAACTAAAAATGGAGATTGATCGGCTTTTATATTTGTTAAATCAGCAAACGGGTAGAAGCGAAGAAAATGCGAAGTACAAAGGAATTATTTGGATGGGTATGGTAGAGTCTACGCCTGTATATAAAGAGCTAAAAACCATACTTGATAATGGTGTTTTTCAAGATTAGTTGTCACCATTATGTAACTTTTCACTTTCGTAGTTATCATATTGCAATATATACATAGTTGACTTATGAGATATTTAGGCGTACAATAGAATTAGGAGGTAATACTATGAATAAGATGAGGTTTGCGATCTTACTCTTGCTGTTCGGTTTGCTACTAGGTAGCTTATCGGCAACAGCTTCTTCATATGTACCTCGGTTTGAAGAAGACGCCGTTTTGCTAAAGGATTTGGGTTTATTCAAAGGAACCGATAAAGGTTTTGAATTAGACAGACCTCCAACTCGGTTAGAAGCTTTGGTCATGCTGATTCGCTTATTAGGACAGGAGCAAGACGCTCTCAATGAGACGGCGGGTATGCCATTTAATGATGTACCCGATTGGGGTACCTCTTATGTAGCCTATGCTTACAAAAATGGGTTAACCATGGGAATGAATGACAAGGAATTTGGTTCTACTCACCAAGCCAGTGAACAAATGTTTGTTACTTTTGTCTTACGCTCTTTAGGATACGAGGACGAAAACGACGGGAGCAAAGATTTCACCTACGAAAAGGCCGTAGAGAAGGCCAAAGATACCGGATTACTCAGTGAAGATTATTTAATCGTTCAAACAGGGGAGTTCATGCGGGATGGATGTGTGGCCATATCGAAGCAAGCGCTAAAGACGACGATGAAGAATAAGACAGACTATCTCATCGATGAGTTGATTCAAAAGAAAGCTGTCGATGCCAATAAGGCTAAGAAGGTCATCTCGGATGCAGAGCGATTCTTCCAACAAGCAGAAGTCGCTTATAAGAAACGTCAGACTACTCTGGCGGAAGAGTTATACGGTAAGGCGATTGAACTGGAACCACAGCAAGCCAAGTATTATGGTAGTTTAGCGAGCATGTATCAGTGGCTAACTACTACAAATCAACCAGAAAAAGAGAAAATAGAAGTGAATGCCAAGCTCTTTCAAACCGCCAATCAAGCTTTTTCGTTGGCCCCCAATAATGCTGATTATGCAAAGACTCTTATGAAGTATTATTTTGATAACGAAAACCCCAAAGAAGCGACCATCTTAGCAGAAAAGTATTTGACCTTGGCAAAGCAATCTTCCGAAGCCTATGAGTGGCTTGCGCGAGGTTATAATGAATATGCATTAGTACTATTGAAAGCAGGAGAGCACCTAGAAGGGAGATCCTACTTAGAAAAAGCCATCGCTTTGCTCGACATTAAGCAAAATTCCAACAATAAAACCATCGCTTTATATGTCGGTAAATCTTACTTAGCACAAGCAAATTACGAAAAAGCTGAGGAACTCCTTCTGAAGAGTAGCACTAGTATGTATGATATCAAGTGGCATAGTGATTGGATGTTGTACTTAATCAACGAAAAGACCAATCGTGCAGAGGATAATAAGAAATTCGTAGGTAAAATGTGGATGGGGATGGTTACTTCAAATGCTAAGTATTTAGAAATGAAAAGCATTATCGATAATATGATTTTAACATAATTGTGTTAATTTATGGTAAAACCTGTTTGATTTCAATGAATTCTTTCGTGACAGAAGTCACATTATGTGTTTTTCTTGTTGACTTTGCCTAGGGTGAAGGTTATAATTAAACAAAATAAAAAGGAGTTGAAATTTCATGAAAAAGACACTTGCATTTCTTCTCGTAGCAGTGCTTGTTTTTTCTCAGATGAGCGTTTTTGCTGCTACTGTTCCCGGCACGGTGTATTCCGATGAAACCGCTGCTGGTGCAAATAAGCCTGTAGCACAGATTACTGAAGAACTAGCTCTAGCTGGCATCCAAGATGTGAAACCAACCGATTGGTTTGCTGGTTCTGTTACTGTTCTTGTGGAAACTGGGCTTATGGCTCCTGAAGCCGATGGCTCATTCAAACCGGAAGCTACATTGAACACAAGCACCGGTGTTGCCGTTTTTGCTAAAGTTTTGGGCATTGCTTCTTCCACCGATACCCCAGAAGTAGCTCTACAAAAAGCTCAGGCTGCTGGATTAGTCGAAGAAACTGCAGCACCTCAGGAAGACCTCAGCCGCTTAGGCGTTGCCAAAATGCTTGCCAAAGCGTTGGGCGTTTCTGTTGTTCCAGTCACTTCCCAAGCCAACTTCCCGTTTAATGAATTCAATACTCTCTCTCCTGAAGAAAGAGGAATTTTGAAAGCATTGTATGATCTTGGCATTTTCCGCGGATTCACCGATGGCACCTTCCGTCCAAGTGATACCTTAACCAAAGCTCAATTGGCGTTGTTAGTCGATCGTATTTTAACGCAACAAGCTTAAGTTTATTTGAAAACCATCAGGTATTCATACTTGATGGTTTTTTTTGTATTCAGCCTTAATGTAGAAGGGATTTTTTAACACTTTGTTGAAATGATGTGTTATGAGATAAGAATCTCAAGTCAAATAGAAGGAGTGGGGTTTATGAAAAAGCTTACTAGTTTTCTCTTAGTATTAACCCTTTGTTTTTCACCCATGCAACTCATGGCCATGAGTCTCTCGCCAACCGTTCCCGGAGCCGTATATTCAGATCAAACAGCAACTGGTGTGAATAAACCTGTTGTCCAAATTCAACAAGAATTACAGCAAGCAGGCATTCAAGACGTTAGACCAACCGATTGGTATGCTGGTTCCATTACTGTTTTAGTGCAATCTGGTTTACTTGCTCCTACTTCATCTGGACAAATTCAGCCAGATGCAAATTTGTCTTTTAATGAAGGTGTTGCCGTGTTTGCTAAGGTTTTGGGTATTGCATCAAAATCGGATACTCCAGAACAAGCTACACAAAAAGCAGTAGAAGCTGGGTTAGTTCAATCCACTCCTTCTGTGAATCGTGACATGAATCGTTTAGAAGTGGCTCGTCTATTGGCTACTGCTTTGGGTATACAACCCAAACAAGTCACTCCAGCAAGCTTCCCTTTTACCGATTTTGCAGGACTTAGCCAAGAGGATATGGGACTGTTAGCGGCACTTTATGAAGTAGGAATCTTTAAAGGATATGAAGATAAGACCTTCCGTCCGGGGAGCATCCTCACTAGAGCGCAAATCGCCATACTGGTTGACCGAATATTGGGAGCGTAAGTTCATTCACATCAAAGAACAGGTCCTTTGGGGCCTGTTTTTTTGTACTTCATGCAGGGGAATCTTTTTCTTAACTCGAATCTAGGAGTTAATCACGACATAGATAAAAAGAGAGGTACTGTTCATGAAATTAGTTCGAATGGATGATTCCTATTTGTCGGAGAATGTGAAGCATAACATCCCATCAACACAAGGTTTGGAAATCCGTAGGGCTCATAAATGGATTCATCAGGGTGGAGGAGAGGGATCCGAATTTTTAGGTTGGGTCCAGTTACCTGTTTTATTGCAAGAGGATGAAGTAGATGAGATACTCTATACAGCTGAGGTCCTGCAAAATGAAACCGATGTCATGATTGTCATTGGTATCGGTGGATCGTATTTAGGCGCACGGGCGGCTATACAAATGTTGACCCCCACCTTTCAGAACAGAATCTACTTTGCTGGGCACCAAATGAGTGCTACATATTTAAAGGATTTGGTCGAGGAACTCGGTGAAGTAGATTTTTGTATCAATGTCATTTCAAAATCGGGCACCACACTGGAATC
>CALCNS010000351.1 GCA_937897315.1 uncultured Bacillota bacterium | reverse complement strand
AAAATTCTACTTGATTTTGCAGGCAGAAAGAGAAGATTCGGCGGACTATAACGTAATTTGGGGAGGTTCTATATGTTCCAAAGAACGGTGACGATTTTGGTTTGGGCCCCGGTATTTTTGGCATTCTTACTCTTGGGATCGTGGCCGTTAGCCATCTTCTTTATTGGTATTATCTTGTTGGCAGTGAATGAAATAAAGAACATGGTTGAACCGAAAGGATTACAAATCGATTTACCTGCTATTGCCTTTTTGAGCTCCGGGGCCTTTTTTACTCAACCGTTGGCAGAGAAGAATCTGATCTGGATGTTTTTTGGCTTTCTCGTCTACTTACTAGCCAAAAAAGTCTTGTTGTTTCCTTCCTTTACTTTAAACAGTCTGGCAATGAATTGCTTTACCGCTTTGTATATCGTGACTCCTTTTTGGTTTGGTTATTATCTGCGATCAGGATACAATGGGTTAGCATGGATTCTAATAGTATGTTTACTTACATGGGCATATGATATCTTCGCATATTTGGCAGGCTGCTATCTGGGAAAAAACCATCCATTTCCCGATATCAGTCCCAATAAAAGCACTGAAGGTATTATTGGAGGTTTATTAGGATCGGTAGTAATCATGATCTTAGTAGGGATATCGATGGAGTTATCTGCTTTACACTTTGGGATTCTAGGTCTTTTAGGTGGCATAACAGCTCAAATAGGAGATTTAGTGGAATCCTCGTTGAAAAGAGAATACAATATCAAAGATTCCGGTCATTTGTTGCCAGGTCATGGTGGAATACTCGATCGTTTTGATTCATGGATTTTGGTTGTTTTTGTCGTTATCTTGTTTCAACGTTATGTCATATTGTGAGGCAATAAATGAAAAGTATTACAATTTTCGGTTCTACCGGATCTATAGGAACACAGACGTTGGATGTCGTATCACATCATTCTGATCACGTCAAGATCACAGGACTGGCGGCAGGGAGCAATATGATCTTGCTGAGTGATCAAATCAAACAATGGCACCCCCAGTATGTGGTAGTTGCTCAAGAAAAAGATGCTTTAACATTGCAGAAACGATTTCCCAATATATTGATTTCTTGGGGAGATCGTGGGTTGGTGGCATTGGCTGGGGTACAGGTTGATACCATCGTCATGGCGTTAATTGGCTTTGTCGGGCTTGCACCTATCATTGAAGCACTGAGAGTAGGGCAACGCGTCGCTCTAGCAAATAAAGAACCGATTGTCGCTGCTGGAGAATTGTTTGATTTCTTGATTCGAGAGCATGGGGGAACGGTATTCCCGGTGGATAGCGAGCACTCGGCTATTTATCAGTCTTTACATGGCAAGAAGGCAGAGATTGAGAAGGTTTTTTTGACTGCTTCAGGTGGCCCCTTCTATCATTCTCCGGGACGAGATCTTTCCAATGTTTCTGTTGAGGAAGCCATTCGGCACCCAAAATGGAAAATGGGAAGAAAGCTCTCGGTGGATTCTGCGACGTTAATGAATAAGGGACTTGAAGTGATTGAAGCACGCTGGTTATTTGGCTTACAACCAAATCAACTGGATGTGGTCATTCATCCGCAAAGTCTAGTCCATGCATTGGTTCAATATTGTGATGGTTCATTACTGGCTCACATGGGGTATCCCGATATGCACATGCCGATTGCTTATGCGTTATCTTATCCCGAGCGCTGGGCATTGTCACTTCCTAGACTCAGCTGGAGTGATCTGTCAGGATTGCGTTTCGATACACCAGATTTTACTAGATTTCCAGCTCTGACCATGGCATTTGAGGTAAATCGTATGGCTGGTTGCATGCCAGCGTCTATGAGCGCAGCCAACGAAGTCGCAGTGACGGCTTTTTTGGATGGACTTATTCGGTTTACAGACATTATACCCCTTGTTCAACATGTTTTAGAAGAAACAACACCTCGCAATCTGAACAGTGTCGAGTGTGTTATCGAAGCTGATCGACTGGCACGAGAAAAAGCAAATCTAGCGATAAGTCGAATGAGGGAAAAGAGGTAGCTTTATGTTAGTAGCAGTTCTGTTTGCTATTTTAGGATTTGGATTTTTAATCATCATTCACGAATCAGGACACTTTCTCGTTGCCAGAGCGTTTGGGATACAGGCAGATGAGTTTGCCATAGGAATGGGTCCAAAAGTGTTTTCTCAGACTTGGGGAAGGACACAGTTTTCTCTGCGTGCAATCCCTATCGGTGCGTTTGTCATGTTTGAGAATCCAGAAAAATACGAAGTGAATGGAATAGAGCCCTCCAGTGCCCATCCCTATTTGGATGCTCCCACATGGAAGCGCTTCTTCATTTCGGCGGCAGGTCCTTTCTTTAACTTTCTCTTAGCATCCCTGATTTTGATTCTAATAGGATTTATGAGTGGAATTCCTTCCAATGAACCTATAGTAGGGGCATTATTACCCGAAGGGGTAGCAGAGTCCGCCGGATTATTGCCCGGCGATCGCATATTGAGCATTAATCAAGTACAGATTCAAGTCTGGAATGATATTTCGGCGCTGATAGGTCCTGCGAGCGGCGAGCAAATCACCATTCTTGTTCTGCGAGAAGGTCAAGAAAAAACGTTTACTATGATTCCAAAAGATAATTCAGAAGGTAGGGGAGTCATCGGAATTAGTGGTAGTGTAAAACGCTTTGCGCTCTGGGGAAGTATCCAAAATGGAATAGTACAGACGGGACAGTTTATTTCTGAAACCATTTACGGGTTTAGTCACCTATTTCAGAAAGATGCCTTAAACAGTTTTATGGGTCCCATAGGAATTGTTTCTATCACTGGGCAGGTGGCTCAAACCGGGTTTTCGAATTTTATATGGTTCATATCGTATTTAAGTGTCAACCTAGGAATCGTAAATCTGCTACCCATTCCAGCTCTTGATGGAGGAAGACTAGCCTTTTTGCTTATTGAAATGATTCGCGGTAAGAAGATGAATGAAAAAATTGAATCTGTGATTAGCAGTGTGGGTTTTGCGTTAATCATCGGTATAATTTTGCTGGTGTCTTTTCGAGATATCATGCAACTTCGATAGGTAGAGGTGAAGAGGATGCGAAGAACGACTAAAAGTATTCCAATTGGTCCGATCCGCGTGGGTGGGGAGGAACCGATTATCGTCCAATCCATGTGTGATACCGATACAAGGGATGTAAGCAAGACAGTGGAGCAGATTCTAAGGTTGGAAGAAGCCGGTTGCGAATTAATTCGTGTCGCAGTCTTAGATCAGCAAGCGGCAGAATCCATCGGAGCAATAAAGAGACAGATTCATATCCCTCTGGTGGCAGATATTCATTTTGATTATCGATTGGCTTTAACGGCACTAAAGCAAGGCGTCGATAAGCTTCGTATTAATCCTGGGAACATTGGAGTGGAAGAACGGGTTAGAGCGGTAGTGGAGGAAGCAAAAGTACGAGAGGTACCGATACGTATTGGAGTCAATGGAGGTTCTCTGGAGAAGCATATCTTGGCTAAGTTTGGAAGACCCAGTGCAGAAGCCATGGTTGAAAGTGCACTTTCTCATATTCAAATACTTGAACGGTATGATTTTGACCAGATTTTAGTTTCTGTAAAAGCGAGCAATGTTCTAGAAACCATTCAAGCATATCGCCTTTTATCCAAAAAAGTGAACTATCCGCTTCATCTAGGAATAACCGAAGCCGGGCCACCCGGAACCGGAATTGTTCGAACTTCTGTTGGTATGGGAGTGCTTTTAGCAGAAGGAATTGGGGATACTTTGCGTGTTTCTTTGAGCGGTGATCCGGCAGAAGAAGTTCATGTTGCCTGGCAAATCTTAAAAAGTTTAGAACTTCGTCAGCGTGGAATCACACTCATTTCTTGTCCTACTTGTGGAAGAAGAAAAGGAGATGTGTATACCATTTCTGCAGAAGTAGAAAAAAGACTACGAGATTACCAAGGTCCACCGATTACGGTTGCTGTGATGGGATGTGAGGTCAACGGACCATTGGAAGCGAAGCATGCGGATATTGGTATCGCATTCGGTGTCGAACAAGCATTGCTGTTTGTAAAAGGCAAGATTGTTGCAAAAATCACACCGGATGTATATATGCACGCGCTTTTTGAACAAATAGACATCCTACGTAGAGAGAAGACGACAGGATCAAAGGTTATAGATAAATAACCGCTTCATTTGATAAGACTCTTGCTTTCTAGGGAACATTATGCTATAATGTTTGTTGATAGTCGAGAGTGGGTGTTCCCACTCTCTCTTATTTGTCGGAAAGGAGATCTGCATGAGGTTCGATCTCGAAACAACAAAAAAAATAGCCAATTCTATAGCGGAACAACTGGGTTATGATATTTATCAAGTAGAAATGCTGAAGGAAGGTGGCAATCGAATTCTACGAATTTCGATAGACCATCCTGATGGAATACAACATGAAGACTGCGAACGCTTTAGTCGGGCGATTGATCCGGCTCTAGATGAAGCAGATCCCATTCCGTTTAGCTATTTCCTTGAAGTATCCTCACCTGGTATTTTTCGTGAGCTTCGAACAGAGCAGGATTATCATCGCTTCTTGGGTGAGTTTGTGAAAGTGATTTGTTCTCAAGCGGTAGACCAATCAAAAACTCATCGTGGCAGTTTAATACTGGTTACGGCAGAGCATTTCGTCCTGCAATTACCGAATAAAGAACTAGTCATACCGCGTTCTCTGGTTAAGAAAATACATTTGGACATCCTGTAGGAATCGGGATAAAGGAGTATTACAATATGAATATGGAATTCATCGAAGCCTTAAGTGCGGTTGCTAGAGAAAAAAATGTCTCGGAAGAAATGCTTTTTCGGACGATTGAACAAGCACTGGTCTCTGCTTACAAAAGGAACTTTAATAATGCTTCCAATGTCAGAGTCAGTATTAACATAGAAACCGGCGAAATCAGTGTATATGCTCGTAAGACGGTAGTAGAAGACCTAAAGGATCTAAAGAGTGAAGAATTGCTCGAGAATGCCAAAAAAATAAACCCCAATTATATGGTGGGAGATGTCATTGAATCAGAAATAACTCCTCGTGATTTTGGCAGAATCGCGGCTCAAACCGCAAAACAAGTCGTGGTTCAACGCCTCAGAGAAGCAGAAAGAGGTTTTGTCTATGACCAATATGTGGAGCGCGAGGGTGAAATTCTAGGCGGTATGATTCAACGGTTTGAACACAAAAACATCATTGTCGAGTTGGACAATCAAGTGGAAGCTCTATTACCAACTGGGGAACAAGTGGTTGGGGAGGATTATGCACTAGGACAAAGGATGAATTTCTTTGTAGTAGAAGTAAAGAAATCTCCAAAAGGGCCTCAAATTATCGCTTCTCGATCACATCCAGGATTATTGCGACGATTATTTGAACTGGAAGTTCCGGAGCTGTACGACGGTACAATTGAAATGAAATCTGTAGCTCGTGAAGCGGGACAACGGTCAAAAGTAGCAGTATATTCTAAGGATCCCAATGTGGATCCGGTTGGTGCGTGTGTTGGGCCAAAAGGAGCACGGGTACAAGCCGTGGTCAACGAACTAAAAGGCGAGAAAATTGACATAGTACATTTTTCGCAAAATCCTGCAGAATATGTTGCCAATGCGCTTAGCCCAGCGAAAACCATTTCTGTCAGCATGAATGAAGACGGAAAATCAGCCAGAGTCGTTGTTCCCGATTATCAATTATCTTTGGCAATTGGTAAAGAAGGTCAGAACGCACGATTGGCAGCTAAACTGACGAATTACAAAATT
>CALCNS010000350.1 GCA_937897315.1 uncultured Bacillota bacterium | reverse complement strand
AAAGTTGTTCATGGATTGGGGGTTTCAGGCACACCCCAAACTGAAATGGGAAGATTATGATTTCTATGCTCAGCACAAAGCATTCTTAAAGAACTCCCCTATTTTAAGTTTTCATGATTATAACGGCACCTTGCTGGCTTTGCGACCCGATGTCACTTTATCTCTCGTGCGAAGGCATTCTTCCACCGATTCTTTGCGCAAATGGTACTATGAGGAAACGGTATATCGCGTTCCGCCCGGTGCCACTGGTTTTGAAGAAGACCTGCAAACAGGAGTGGAGTATTTAGGTTCTTTGCAGAAGGAACAGGAGATGGAGTGGATTATACTAGCGGTAGAAAGTTTAAAAATGTTGAGTAATCGTAGTCTGTTAGATCTATCTCATACCGCTCTATTGCCGGGATTACTCGAAGCATATCGGATTCCCGAGGAACGCACTCCGTGGTTCATTGAGACGTTTCAAAAAAGAAATCTTGCCGAACTTCGTCGATGGATACCCCATTCCGAACCGCTCCGGCAGCTTGCGAGCCATTACCATCTGATTCGTGAGGGATTAAGCCTTTTGGCCACTCTGCCACAGAATCCTTATTTGGAGTCCGTTCTCACGCAACTCACTCCCATCGTCGACAACCTGCAAAAGGTCAATCCGTCCATCTTGGCTTCCCTAAGGTTAGATTCTGCTATGGAGCCCAATATTACTTATTACAAAGGAATTCTTATGAAAGGGTATATCCCCCAAGCCAAAGAGGCCATTTTAAACGGTGGCTGCTATGATCCTTTGTTGGAGAAGCTCGAAAAAACAGGTCGTGGATTTGGTTTTGCTTTATCGATTCCCATGATTCAAAAGGAGGGACCTTTACGATGAACCCATTCACCATTGCTTTGCCCAAAGGCCGACTAGGAGAACAAGCGCTCTCCCTCTTTCGAGACGCAGGCTTTGGCGAAACAAACGAAGGAGATGAGCGCAGTTTGGTGCTGACTTCGGCCGCACAAAACATTAGGTTTTTGCTGGTCAAGCCCATGGATGTGCCGATTTATGTCTCCCGAGGTGTCGCTGATTTGGGTGTTGCAGGCAAAGATGTTTTAGCTGAACAAGATGTAGATGTGTATGAAATGCTCGATTTGGGATTTGGTCAGTGCCGTTTGGTCATAGCTGCACCGGTTCACTTTCATGATATAGAACAAAAAGCCCTCACGATAGCCACCAAATACCCGGTCATGACCAAGAAATACTTTGAATCGAAAGCCCGACAGGTCGATATTATTACACTCCATGGTTCCATTGAATTAGCTCCTTTGGTTGGTTTATCGGATGTCATTGTGGACTTGGTAGAAACCGGCAACACCCTTCGAGCCAATGGATTATGTGAATTAGAAACCATAGAACGGATTAGTGCTCGTCTTATTGTCAACCCGGTCGCATTTCGATACAAATGCAATGAAGTTCGTACCATATTGACCGCAGTACAATCTGCAATAACAAATTGAAAGGAGGATGAACATGCAAGTTTTGAGATACGGCAGAGACAACGCTTTAATCTTCGCACGGCAAACATTGAACCAGCAAAAAGATTTACGAGAAACCGTTGCCCGTATTTTGGCCACTGTCCGAAGCCTAGGAGATGATGCAGTACGGAACTACAGCAAGCAATTCGATCGGGTCGATTTGTCCAACTTTGAGGTGAGCGAGGAAGAATGGCAACTTGGTTTATCGCAAACTCCCGCTACGTTGCGCAAACTCATGGAAGAGGCAGCCGAGAACATCCGCGATTTTCATCGTCATCAGTTGCGCAAAGGGTTCACACTACAACGGGTGGATGGCACGATGGTCGGTCAAATGATTCTTCCTATGGAACGAGTCGGTTTGTATGTGCCAGGAGGAACCGCTTCTTACCCCTCATCTGTTCTGATGAATGCCATACCGGCTAGTTTGGCAGGCTGCAGGGAAATCATTATGACAACTCCTCCCACCCCTTCTGGTGATGTGTCTCCGGCCTTACTGTCCGCAGCAAGCATTGCTGGAGTAACCCGCGTCTTTAAAATCGGTGGGGCTCAAGCAATCGCTGCTCTGGCTTTTGGTACCGAAAGTGTTCCCAAAGTAGATAAGATCGTCGGTCCGGGAAACTGGTATGTGACGGAAGCCAAACGGCAGGTCTTTGGTGAGGTAGCCATTGATATGATTGCAGGCCCCAGTGAAATTGTGATTGTGGCAGACGAGGATGCCAAAGCAGATTGGCTTGCCGCGGACCTGTTGTCACAAGCGGAACACGACCCTGCCGCCATGTCGGTGTTGATCACGACCTCTCCTAATATAGCAGAAACCGTGTTACAGCAACTGAAAGCACAATTAGCAACCTTACCTCGTCAGGAAATCGCTTCCCGGTCTCTTGGAAACCATGGCAAGATGATTCTAACCACTACTTTAGAGCAAGCAGTAGAAGTAGCGAATCTACTGGCCCCGGAGCACTTGGAACTATGCGTCAACGACCCATGGCCCTTGCTGAGTCTAGTAAAGCACGCCGGCTCGGTGTTCTTGGGTTATTGTACCCCAGAAGCCGTTGGGGATTATTGGGCAGGCACCAACCACACGTTGCCAACCACGGGTAGTGCCCGTTTTTCCAGTCCTCTCTCGGTGGATGATTTTGTAAAGAAAACTCAATTTGTCTATTATGGTGCGGAGCAATTGAACCAAGTGGCAATGAAGATAGAGGATTTTGCTCATTATGAAGGGCTTCAAGCTCATGCCAATAGCGTGCGAATACGCAGGCAGGGAGGTTTACAATGAGTCGATTTTTAAATGAAACCTTTCAATCCCTCCGCCCTTATACCCCGGGTGAACAAGGAGTGGAGGCCATTCACATGAAGCTAAATACCAACGAATCGCCTTTCCCCCCCAGCTCGAGTGTGCTTATGGCGGTATCCAAAGCGGCTACGTCTTTGAATTTGTATTCCGACCCGGAAGGCAAACGGCTATGTCGTTCCCTAGCAGAATACTATTGTCTTGATATGGACCAAATCATGTTGGGTAACGGATCGGATGAATTGCTCTATTTAGCGTTTCGAGCATATGCTTCTACCCAACGGGGGGTGGTCTGCCCGGAGATTAGCTATGGTTTCTACCCAGTTTATGCACAAATGGCAGCAAGCCCTTACTTGGGTATCCCCCTACAAAAAAATCTGAACATTCGTGCGGAAGACTTTTGCAACTTGCAACGCTTTATTGTGATTGCGAATCCCAATTCTCCTACCGGTTTGAGTTTATCGGTTCAGGAAGTGGAGCGGATTCTTAAAAGCAACCGGGACTATCCAGTTTTAATCGACGAAGCTTATGTCGATTTTGGTGCCGAAAGCTGTTTGCCATTGATTTCAAAGTATGACAACCTTTTGGTGATGCAAACCTTTTCTAAATCCCGTTCTCTGGCAGGCGCTCGTTTGGGTTTCATCGCCGGTTCAACAGAGTTGATTTCGGACTTGCAACGATTGCGTTATAGTTTGAATCCGTATAATGTCAATGCGATGACATTGGCAGCCGGTGAAGCTGCTATGCAAGAAGATGCGCTCTTTCGCGAACGCTGTCAAATCCTCATCGAAACGAGAGAATGGTCCAAC
Source organism: uncultured Bacillota bacterium (assembly GCA_937897315.1). Taxonomy (GTDB): domain Bacteria; phylum Bacillota; class JAAYKD01; order JAAYKD01; family JAAYKD01; genus CALCNS01. The sequence goes on along the minus strand of CALCNS010000350.1, from coordinate 655 downwards.
CAGGAATTGGTCCGTTTGGGATTTCGGGTCACCCAAAGCTTAGGTAATTTCCTTTTTGTATCCCCTCCCGATGGCAATGCCCTAGCTTATGCAAGAGCACTCAGAAATCAAGGTATTTCGGTTCGTCATTTTGCCATAGAACCCATTGTGAATTATGTACGTATTAGTGTGGGAACATGGGAACAAATGAAGTCCTTGCTTGCCGTTACGAAAGAACTGTATCAAAGAAAGGGTGCGATGTCATGCAATTCAGAGGAGCCAGTATAGAACGCAAGACGAAGGAGACTTCGCTTGCTCTGCATATAAACTTAGATGAATCAGGTCCCTCGGTGATTGATACGGGGATTGGTTTCCTTAACCACATGTTGGAATTGCTGGTGTTCCATGCCGGGGTGCAACTCACCCTCACTTGCCAAGGAGATGTACGAGTCGATGGACATCACACCACAGAAGACATAGGTATTATATTCGGTGCCGCTTTACGCGAAGCACTGGGAAGTGGCAAGGGAATTCGCCGCTATGGTCAATCTCTTTTGCCTATGGATGAAACTCTTGTTTTGGTAGCACTCGATATATCGGGCAGAAGTAGCTGCTATGTAGACCTCCATTTTAGCCAATCTCGCTTGGGTGATTGGGATACGGAGTTATTGGAAGA
>CALCNS010000349.1 GCA_937897315.1 uncultured Bacillota bacterium | reverse complement strand
GCCAAGACAATACCCAGAGCCGCGTCGTGAGTCGTTCCAGAGCCAATCGCCATACCCTCGGGCAGATTATGCAAAGCAATGGCACATAACATAATGATACCGGCTTTGATCATTCGAATGTTCGATTGTCCGGCTTCCGCCAGCTTAGCCATTAGAGGATCCTGGTGGTGAAGTTCCTCTATGGCATCGTGCTCTTCCATGTGAGGTTTCCCAATCATTCGAGTGGTAATCCAGTCGATGAGGGTGTTGAGAAGGAATACCATGCCAACACCAATACTGATACCGAGCATCGTTCCCCAAATATTAGAGAGCTCTAGCGCTTCCGGTATGAGGTCAAAGCAAACAATGCTGACCATAATTCCACCTGCGAAGGAAAGTACATAAGACATACTTTTTAAGGATTGCTTTCCAAAGAAGACACCAATTAAGCCACCCAATCCGGTTCCCATGACCCCTGCAATGACACTGATTCCTACCACATTTTGCATTTTTCAGCACCTCAAAAAAGTTATAAGCGGCTAACACATTGTTTACAGTATAGAAGGAAATTCGGGTTTTTGCAAGTGCTACATTAAGATTTTTTTATATTGTTCAAAGAATGACAAGAACGCAAAAGAAGGAGAATAGGGTATGAAAGTTACCGTTTTAGGCATGTGGGGTGGGTTCCCTCAGCCTGGTGAAGCCACTTCTGGTTACCTGTTGGAAACTCAAAATTCAAAAGTATTATTGGATTGTGGCAGCGGAGTAGTCGGTCAATTGTTAAAGTATTGTGATATCAATCAACTGGACGCCGTAGTGATTTCACACTACCATGCCGATCACTCCTGTGATGTCGGTGTGCTTCAATATGCACGTCTCGTACATCAAGCCATGTCTGGGTTGTCTAAATGCTTGCCGATTTATGGGTTCGATCATAGCGATTTCGGACGTCTCTCTTACATCAGGGAACAACAGCCGATTACAGAGGGCGTTCTATATGAAGCCAATCAATCGTTTTCCATAGGAGATATGACGTTTATCCCATTTAGAACACTGCATGCAGTTCCCTGTCATGGATGTCGTGTGATTAGCCCGGAAGGTACTATCTGCTATACTGCCGATGGTGGCTTCACAGAGCAGCAAATCGAAGCAGCAGCAGAGGTCGATTTATTGATTTCCGAGGCAAATTTCTCTCATGAGCATGTCGCTATGGCAGAGGGGAATCATATGACAGGAACCCAAGTTGGCATGTTAGCGACTCAGGCCAAAGTGAAACTTGTGCTGTTAACACACTTACCTCCATTACGACCGCATGAGCCCATCATTCGTGAAGTGAAAGAGGTTTACTCAGGTCCCGTGCGGATTGCAAGTATGGGTGCCATTATAGAAGTATAAGAAACCTCCTTGGTTTCATTCCATTTTGGAACAAGCCAAGGAGGTTCTTTATCTACTTTTGTAATTCATACCAATTATCACCGCTATAGACTTCTACCACAATCGGCACACTTAGTTGTATCGCTTGTTCCATGGTTTCTTTCATTAGGGCTTTAAAGAGTTCTTCTTCTTCTTTTGGTGTTTCGCATACCAATTCATCGTGAACCTGTAATAAAATTCTTCCCTTCAAATTGCGTTTCTCAATCTCCTGTTGTAGATGTATCATGGCAATCTTTATTAAATCTGCAGCACTACCTTGTATGGGTGTGTTCAGAGCTGCTCGCTCACCAAAACTGCGTAAGTTATAATTCTTACTACTGAGCTCCGGTAAATACCTTCTTCTTTGGAACAAGGTTGTGACAAAGCCACTCTCCTTCGCTTCTGCAATGATCTTCGTTTGATAATCACGAATCGCAGGGAATTCCTCAAAGAAACGATCGATGTACCCTTGAGCTTCTTTGCGGCCGATTCTCAACTGTGTCGCCAAGCCATAATCAGAGATACCATAGACAATGCCAAAGTTCACGGCTTTCGCTTTATCCCTTAAGGAGGAAGGGACCTCCTCAAAGGGGACATCAAAGACTTCGGAGGCAGTACGTCGATGGATATCTTGTTTTTGCTTGTACGCATCTATAAAGTGGGCATCTTGGGATAAGTGTGCCAAAATTCGAAGCTCGATTTGGCTGTAATCCGCAGAGACCAAGCGCCAATCGGAGACAGTGGGGAAGAAAGCTTTGCGAATGAGTCGGCCTTCTTCATTACGTGTGGGGATATTCTGCAAGTTTGGATCACTGCTCGATAAACGACCCGTCGCAGTAACTGCCTGATGAAAAGTGGAATGCAATCGATCTCTTTTGGGCTCAATAAGAGGGATAAGTCCATCCAAGTAGGTTCCTTTTAGCTTCGCCAATGTGCGATATTCTAGGATTAAGCCAATGATTTCGTGCTCATTAATCAAGTTTTCTAAGGTCTCAGCATCTGTGGAGTAGCCCGATTTGGTTTTTTTACCTCCGGTTAGCTGAAGACGTTCGAACAGGACTTCTGCCAATTGCTTAGGTGAGTTCAAATTAAACTCTATGCCAGCTAGTTCATGAATTCTCTTCTGCAAAGAATCGATTCGATGTTGAAATTCCTTGGATAACTCTTGCAGAACCGGCAGCCGAACTCCAATCCCGGTGGATTCCATGAGATACAATACCCGTGAAAGAGGTAATTCTATGTTCCTATATAGGTCCCAAAGGGTTCTTTCTATGAGGAGCTGACGCAGAGGCGAGAGTAGAGCTTTGATTTGTCGGACCTCTTTCTCTACAATTGAAGTCGTTATGGCTTCCTCCAGTTCCGGTAAATGCTCACGGTAGATGGCGTCCAATAAGAGCGCTTGACCTGGGTTTAGCAAGTAGGCTTGCAACATGACATCATCACAGGAAGGAAAATAATGTTGAACTCTGTGACTAAATCTTTTGAGGTCCCAGACCGTAAAAGATTGTGTCGATAGGACCCTCTTGAGCTCATGAAGTTCATCATCACTTTGAATGGGAACAAGAATCACCTGGTCGTTGGAGAAAATCAAGCCAAACTCCATGAGGTTCTCGGTTAAACCACCCTCGCTTTCATGCAAGGAAACGGCTAACAGGGTATGTGAGGACATGAAGTGTTGAACTTGAGCGGGATTCATTTTTTCTACAACTGCCGGAGCACTCTGTACAGCTTCTTTCAGTGGAGTGAATGAAAGGTCTTCAGCAGGTAGTTTTTCCAATAAAGATTTCATACCGTAGTTGCGATAGAACTCTCGTAAATTCGCCACTGTCAACTCCCTCGTTTGCCAATGACTTAAGGGTTCTTCCATGGGTACATCGGTAATGATTTTAGCTAGGCGATAACTGAGGTTGGCTTGATCTTTATATTCTGCTAGGTTCTCGCGAGCTCTTTTAGGCTCGACTTCAGGCAAATGTTCTAGCAGATTCGATAAACTACCGAACTCCTTGATCAGTTTTAAAGCGGTTTTCTCGCCAATGCCCGGAACACCTGGTATATTATCGGAAGCATCTCCCATAAGCGCTTTCACATCGATGAGTTGCTTAGGAGTCAAAACATACTGCTCTTTTATCCATTTTTCATCGGTAATCTGAAGATCACTCATGCCTTTTCGACTGGTATACAGC
>CALCNS010000348.1 GCA_937897315.1 uncultured Bacillota bacterium | reverse complement strand
GGAATCACTGCTCCCGGGATATAATCTATGGGGTATGCAGCACGGGTATTTTCTGTAAGGCAATCATCCGCATAATCTGCTTCTCTGGTTAAAGGATCAATCACCACATTTTCTAAGACGCTACCAAATTTTATCGCATTGAAGATTTGTGGTTCGTGCTCCTTTTTCAAATTGATGCATTTTGCATAGCATCCACCTTCGAAATTAAATATTCCGTTTGGTGACCAACCATGCTCGTCGTCGCCAATGAGGTTTCTGCCAGGATCGGCAGACAACGTTGTCTTCCCTGTTCCGGATAAGCCAAAGAAGAGTGCGACATCGCCATCTGGACCTACGTTTGCTGAGCAATGCATGGGACAAACTTGCTTTTCTGTCAACAAGTAATTCATGACTGAGAAAACAGACTTTTTAATTTCGCCGGCGTACTCCGTACCCCCAATAATCACTTGCTTTTTGCCAAAGTGTACTATAATAAAGGCTTCGCTCTTGGTTGCATCGATTTCCGGAACCGCATGAAAACCAGGAGCAGCAATAATGGTAAACTGAGCTTTGTGATTTTTCAACTCGATATCATTTGGCCTGATAAAGAGTTGATGTGCAAAAAGATTTTGCCAAGCATGTTCATTAATGACTCGTATTGGCAAGGAGAATTTTTCATCTGCTCCGGCATAGCCATCAAAAACAAACAACTCCCGGTTTTGCAAATAGGCGGTTAGGCGTTTGTAGATTCGATCATATTTCGATTCATCCATGGGGACGTTCACACTTCCCCAACAAATCTCATCATGAACTTCTGGGATATCGACGATAAATTTGTCTTTCGGGGATCGGCCTGTATATTTACCCGTTTCCACTGCCAAAGCTCCTGTATTGGTTAGAACACCTTCTCCTCTTTCTAACGCATGTTCAACCAGTTCAACAGGTGAGCAATTGTGGTAGATTTCCCCGTGGTTATGAATTCCCAGATAACTCAGATCGATTATATTTTCCGGCATCTCATTGACCTCCCGTTCTTTTATAGTGCTATTGTAACCGATTGACTTTGTTTCGTCAACAATATTACATATTTATTATACAATCGACAGGAGATTTCACTGTATTTTATTATATATGATATCATAAATAAGAATGTCACCCCTTCTTAGAGAGGTGACATAGTTGATTTGATATCTTTTTCTAGTAAGGTGAACATGGACCACTTTTGCAGTCCATATCGATGAAGTAAGGACTCTAGATTTCTATTGGCTTCTGCTAGATTTGTCTTTTTTTGTTGCTTGACTGCTCGTATCAACAAGTTTTTTGGGGTATGTTCTAGGTCGATAAACTCCATGATTTGAGTTTGATATCCACACACTTCCAATAGTTCCGCACGAAGAGCATCGGTTACTAAACTAGATAATCGTTCTCGAAGGATTCCATGCCTTAATAACGCTGTCTGTTTCTCATCGGATATTTCAGAAAATAATTCGTGTTGACAGCACGGAACAGCCAAAATCACCTTAGCATTCCAGCGAATCGCTTGTGTCAATGCTGCATCCGTGGCCGTATCACAGGCGTGAAGAGAAACGACTAAATCGATGCTTTGGTCGTTTTGCCATGATGCAATATCTCCCGTTTGGAACTGCAGGTTTTCAAAGTGAAGTTCTTTCGCAATTCGGTTACAATCGGTCACAACCTCCTCCTTTAAATCTAAGCCGATAATCTGAAATTGTCTACCCATTTTATGCAAAAGCCAATATAAGGCAAAGGTCAAATAAGATTTACCACAACCAAAATCCACTATCCGCAATGAACCTTCAGGTAAATCGGGTATACAATCGGAAACAATTTCCAAATAACGATTGATTTGCTTAAATTTATCATATTTTTGGTGATGAACTTTACCTTGAGTGTTCATAATTCCTAACATCACCAAGAAATCAACCGCTTGACCTTCTTGCATCCAATAGTTTTTTTTACGATTATGGGGCTCCGCGAGCACCTCGCGTTTGGCGGTTTGTGTGATGATTTTCTCTTTGCCATCAGAATAAAGGATGATGTGATAATCCAATATAGATGTCTGCAACAAAGCTTGCTTGTAGAATGCTTTCTGTTCCAACCACCAAAGAACGACATCATTTGGCTCCATGAAATTGCGATGAAAGACTTGCTGTTTTCTAAAACTTTCTTCTTGCCAGAACCAACGCTCCCCTTGCTTAGTAGATAAGATTTTCTTAGAATCTGCTGATTTTTGACGAGGTTGACTGAGCACAATTCTGAAAGCTTGATGTTCATCAAGCAACTTCTGTAAAACAGAAGTTAGGACCATCTTAGTCATGGTTGTACTCCTCTCCGATGTCAGATATTCTTTTAGGACACAGGGATTCTACCGGACAGATATCGCATTGCGGGATTCGAGCTTTGCAACAATATCTTCCATGATGAATCAACCAATGGTGAGCATCTGACCACTTTTCCATGGGTATTTGCTCGCAAAGTTGCTTTTCTGTCTGGTTTGGATCCTTTGCTTTTACCAATCCTGTACGGTTCGATACCCGAAAAACATGAGTATCCACTGCCAAAGCCGGAACTCCAAAGGCGACCGACAATACTACGCTGGCTGTTTTCCTTCCCACTCCTGGTAGTCTCTCCAAATCGCTTCTTTGGCTTGGAACTTGACCATTGAACTCCCGAAGCAATTGTTG
>CALCNS010000347.1 GCA_937897315.1 uncultured Bacillota bacterium | reverse complement strand
TGTATGCACGTCGCAAACAGTTGCTCACGAGCGCTTTGTTATAATACCCGTTTTGCTGCCCTTTGTCAAGCAGGTTTCTTCATCTTTTCTGTGGGATTTAAAGGTTCTGCATGAAAAATCCGAAATTTTGTTTGCATCCATCTCATTTTCAGGATGAATATGCTGCTTTTTACTAAAAATTGCCATTCTTTGGCGAAATATTCTTTGCATTCAAGAAAATATCCGTCGATATACAGGAAAACAGGCATGAAATGGGGAAGAGTAAGTGAAATGATTCAAAGGAGGACTCTTTTATGCAAGAACACGTTCAGCAATTACAATTGGCAATACAGGCCATAACATCTTATCCGGTTAAAAATTTCTTCTTTGTGGCATGTGGTGGTTCCATGGCGACTCTAACCCCCGGGCAGTACGTCATGGAGCAAGAATCCGATGTCCCCGCTTTTGTGTACTCATCCAATGAGTTTATACATCGCAATCCCCATAGCTTAGGCAAGGGTTCTGTTGTTATACTTTGTTCCACCTCGGGAAATACTCCCGAAACCGTGCGAGCGGCCTCATTTGCTCGTGAAAAAGGTGCACTCACCATAGCTTTCTCGCATTTGGTTGATTCTCCTTTGTGGTTAGCCGCCGAATATCGTGTTCATTACTCCACCGGCGACGAAGCACTCTGCAACGAGTACAGCAATGCCATGCTCTATCGCCTGCTGTTTGGGGTTCTCAACGTTTGGAATCCACAACCCCGATATACGGCATTATTGGAAGCCATTATGACGGTGTATCCGGAACAACTTCGCCAAACCTTGGTGGAACGAGCTGTTTGGGCGAAGGAACTGGGTAAAAAATATAAACGTGAGAACATTATTTATACCATGGGCAGTGGTATTTGCCATGCTGTTGCTTATTCTTTTGCCATTTGCATCCTCATGGAAATGCAATGGATTCATAGTCATGCCTTACATACCGGTGAGTTCTTCCATGGTCCCTTTGAAATCACCGATGATAACGTACCCATGATTTTAATCAAGAGCATTGGTGACACCCGTCCGCTAGACGAAAGAGCGGAAGCCTTTGCCAAAAAATTCACCGACAAACTCATCGTCGTCGATGCCGAAACCTTCCATATGACCGGCATCCCCGAGGAATCTCGCAAATATTTCGCTCCCCTCTTTGTTGCTCCGGTCTTACGCAGCTTTGCCAACGAATTGGGTGCACAACGAGGCCATCCTCTTTCGGTTCGACGCTATATGTGGAAAATGGATTACTAATGCAAGGGATACAGAGGATACGAAAATGAAATTATTGGCGATTGGTGACAATGTTGTCGATTGTTATTTACACCAAAAAAAGTATTACCCCGGCGGGAATGCGGTCAATGTGGCCGTCCATAGTCGGCGACTCGGTTTTGGTGAGGTCTCTTATTTAGGCGTTTTTGGTACCGACCGGAAAGCAGAACATATAAAACATTGCCTAACCGCCGAAGGGGTGGACTACCGCCGAAGCCGACACTTCCTAGGGCGCAGTGGCTCTCCTTTGGTCACATTGGTGGAAGGAGACCGAGTTTTTGTTCGCTCCCGGAAGGACACCGCACAACACTTAGTTCGCTTGAACCTAATCAAAGCCGATTTGGATTACATCTCCACGTTCGATTTGGTGCATTCGAGTTGTTTTTCTTACATAGAACCGCTTCTGCTGGAAATCCGTCAGCGTACCCTAGTATCCTTTGATTTTTCCAACAAACGCCGCGATGATGCCTACTTGCAAACCGTCTGCCCCTCTCTCAACTTTGCCTTCTTTTCGGGAGCCGATATGACAACCGAAGAGCAAGATCAACTCATGGATCGCTGTCATGCTTTAGGCACCGAGCTCGTATGCATTACTATGGGTATGAAAGGGTCCTATTTCTCGCATCATGGCGAGCGACATCGCCAAGGCATTGTCGCCACGGATGCCATAGACACATTAGGTGCAGGAGACGCCTTCATCGCCGGCTTTCTCACACATTTCGTCGCACGTGGACACGGTTTGCAGGAATCGGCCGCTTATGCTGCTCATAAAGGAGCAGAAGCCTGCACCATTGCCGGTGGTTGGGGTTATGCGCATGATTTTGATGGAGATGAAGAAGACCCAGAATAAACGATAATAAGGAGGAAGAGTACAATGAATCATTCCGTTTCTGTGACGGCCATAGAGAAATACCGTCCACAATTAGAAAACCTAAGCCGTTTTATTTGGCAGAACCCAGAAGGTCCTTTCCGTGAATACGAGGCCTCCAAAGCCACTGCTGCACTGCTCCAAGAAGCTGGATTCCAAGTCGAGTTAGGATATGCCGGTGTACCGACCGCCATCCGAGCTACTTGGGGTCAAGGGCATCCCGTCATTGGCTTGTTAGGTGCATACGATGCATTACCCGGATTAAGTCAAAAAATTCAAATCACTCAA
>CALCNS010000346.1 GCA_937897315.1 uncultured Bacillota bacterium | reverse complement strand
TGCTTTTGATAAAATCGCACTCTTCTTTGGTGCAGGTGCAATTATAGCCAAATCTGGCGAGGAGTATGTCAGTCAACTTTCAGGGTTAGCTACTAAAATGCCTGTGACTTTTGCTACTTATGCCCTCTCTTCTCTTACAATCATGGGGATCCCACCCTTGCCTGGTTTTTGGAGCAAATGGGCAATTGGTAGTGCGGCACTTGCAATTGGCAGTAGGTTAAGTTATTGGGGTATCGCAGCATTAATGTTATCTACCCTTCTAACAGCACTATATCAATTGGATATTCTATCACGGGCTTATTATCCTATTGAAGAGTCATCCCCTGATACCACCATACCTTCTGCTTCTAAGAGGGCTCGGAAATTTAACCGAGCTCAACAAAGGCAAGGTTTCGAGATCAGTACCCGTACTTTAGAGTCCAAGAATATGAACCTTACTCTCCTCATCTTGAGTGCTGCGATACTCCTTTTAGGCATCTTTGATGGCTATGTGGAACAATGGGTTCACTTGCTTTTCTAGCAGGAAGAACCGGAATCGGAGTGGATAAAATGATGTACATCATACCTGTTCTTGTTTTTCTTCCCTTTTTCTCGGCTTTTTTCATGCCGGTTCTGGGAGAAAAACGGACTACTTGGCGAGATCGTATTCTGTTGCTCAGCACCATGGTTGTGTTTGGGTTCAGTTTGCTCTTGCCACAGTATCATCAGGAACTTTCAATACCTATGCTCATGGGGGTCGGCTTTCATTTTTCTGCCGAGAGCCTACAAATCGTTTTGGCGATTCTTGCCAGCTTGGTGTTTATGCTGAGTGCCATGGCCGCTCCGGTCTATTTCAAAGGATATCCCCATGTCACCCGTTATTCCGCTTTCTTCTTAATGACGGAAGGTGCTCTACTAGGGGTGTTCCTTTCTGCCGACTTGTTGACGACTTTTGTTTTTTTTGAAATCATGTCGTTTACATCTTGGGTTTGGGTGGCGCAAAACGAAACTGAAAAGTCTCGTAAAGCCGCATACACCTACTTGTCTATTGCGGTGGGTGGTGGAATGGTTTTGCTTTACGGCTTAATGATCTTGCAAAGCCACTTACATACCTTGCGCTTTCACGAATTACACCATGCAGCAGAACACGCCAATCCCACCGTTCTCTTAACGGCAGCCATCTGTTTGCTGGTGGGATTCGGAGCTAAAGCGGGGTTATACCCCCTACACATTTGGTTGCCCAAAGCTCATCCGGAAGCTCCTGCTCCTGCCAGTGCTTTACTCTCTGGCATCCTCACCAAATCTGGTATATTTGGCATCTTTGTAACCGTGCTCTTCCTCGTTCCGGGTAATGAAACATTTGCTATGTTACTCTTAGGATTAGGAACGATTACCATGTTGTTGGGAGCGCTCTTAGCCTTATTATCGGACGATCTCAAACGCACTTTAGCGTGTTCCAGCTTGTCGCAAATCGGTTTCATTAGTGTAGCAACCGCTCTCCTAGCTGCCAACCATGACACGACCTTGGCAGCCGGAGGTGCCCTCTTGCATGTCATCAACCACGCTCTGACCAAGTTGGTTTTGTTTGTCAGCGCCGGTGTGTTTTACAAAACGTATCACACCAACGATTTGAATCAGCTACGTGGAGCCGGGCGAGGAAGCTGGTATTTAATGCTTTGCTTCTTCATTGGCGGTATATCCTTAGCAGGTGTTCCCGGTTTAGCCGGATACATCAGCAAAACACTCATCCATGAAGCCATTGTGGAAAACATGCATGTATGGCAACATTCCCTCTTATCACTTGTGGAAAAACTTTTCCTGCTTTCGGGTGGTTTGACCTTGGCCTATATGAGCAAGTTATTCGTCACTTTATTTGTGCAGAAACCTGTCGTTAGCGAACACCACCATCATAGTGGATCCGTAAAACCGGATTGGCTTACTGGTCTTTCCATCGGCGTAGCCGCACTCGGCTTAGTCCTTTTTGGTGCATTACCCAACCTGTTTTATAATGAGATCTTGCATTACACCGCTGATTTCTTTCACATTCATCCCCATGAGATACATTGGTTTTCCACGGTCAATTTGCAAGGTAGTATGACTTCCTTGATGATTGGATTATTGGTGTTTATTTTCGTAGTCCGCCTGTTCTTGACCTCGCGCGATGGAGAAGGTCGAGTGCGTGTCATTCAAAGTAGTTTGGATTTAGAAAGTCGCTTATACCAGCCGGTTATTCAAATCGTTTGCTTTATCGGCGCATTATTTGCTCGAATTCTACATTCCACCCCCGGTTGGTTGCTAACCCTTCTGGAGGAAACCTTTTTCCACAACCGCAATCCTCGCATCGTTGAGGGGACCGATGATCATTTCGCTTTGTATAATCGGGGATACACCGCCCCTAGCAAATACAGTCAAACCTTAGATCGGAAGAGCGTCGTGTAGGGAAAGAGTGTAGATCTCGGTGGT
>CALCNS010000345.1 GCA_937897315.1 uncultured Bacillota bacterium | reverse complement strand
TAGGAAATGGTTTTGTCCAGTTCTCCATATCGGTCGAGTTGGTCGCGGAAAAAGTTGGTGACAACCACCAACTCTGGCTGTATGACCTCACATAACTGAGGAAATATGCCTTCATCCGTTTCAATAACCGCCGCTTCCTTATGTATAGTGCCAAATAGATTTGCATTCCTTAAAAAAGATACCGTAATACCTGCCATGAGATTGGCACCTGTTTTATTGTGTACCACTCCATGCCCACTCTGTTCCAACATCTTTCTGATTAAAGTCGTTGTGGTGGTTTTGCCGTTGGTACCGGTAATGAAAATACTACCCCTTGTCAATTGTTGATTCAGTTTTGAGAGGACATCGTGATCGATTCGTTGAGCTACCCACCCGGGATAAGAAGTTCCTCCCCCTAAATTTAGGGTTTGAATCAGTCTTGACGACAGTTTAGCAGCCAGCACGGCAAGTTGAAAACGCATGGTCGTCCTCCTAAGTATGAAGATTCGTGTTAATCCTGTAAAGGGAATTCGTAATGACTCATGTTCCTTGTGAGAACATGAATGTAGATTATCATTAGGATATCGTCGTTATCCTCCAACCAGTGTAGTACTCGGGTTCGATCATACTCTGCAAGAGAACGAATTGGAAAGCGATACGCTCGTGCTCCGCTTTGCAACACAAAGAAGCCCCTGTCTGCTCGATAATCCACAAGCTTTCCTCGAATCTCCTTGGTGAGAGCAGCTAAATAAATCTTCCTCATCTCACGCACAAAAAAATTCTCGTTTCCCGAGGCATCGCGATGATTCCATATCCATTGTATGAAAAAAATGAGCACTCCTAAGAGAAATAACTCGTCCAAAAATCCGGGTACAACGACACCGATGGCTAGTAAAAGAAATGCGATGACAAAGATAAGCATTAGTAACGAAAGCAACAGCATGAGCTGAATGATTCTGTCCATCACGATGGTCACCCCTCGTTTATTATACACTTTTCTTTGGTCGCTTACAATGTAGACTTTTGAAAGCAAGAAAAAAATGCTCCCTAAAAGGGAGCAAAGTTTTAATATGGTGCGCCCGGAGGGAATCGAACCCCCGCTTCCAGGTCCGGAGCCTAGCGCTCTATCCACTGAGCTACGGGCGCGATGTGAAAATTATATCATGTCAAAGACAAATTTACCAGAGTTTTATGAGTTGAATCGGATCATTTTGTTAAAGAACTCCGAAACGATTTGCCACAGAATTTTCAACCAATTTCCTCGAACAATATCCTCCGTTGCGACTAAAGGAACTTGACCTTGTAGCTGATTTCGGTAGGTAATGTCTAAATGCCCTACTTCCTGCCCTTTGCTGACGGGTGCTTCTACATGTTCTATGACCACTGTTGTGACCATAACATCGCTTTGAGATCCACTCTCTATCACGAGGGTATAATTTACTTTTGCTGCATAGTGAACCGTGTCCAATTGTCCTCTACGCACCGCAACTTCACCCAATACCACACCCTCTTGAGCTGCCAATGTACTTTGAAAATGTGTAAAACCATACTCCAACAAAGTAGCCGCTTCCATTTTGCGAATCTCTTCACTCTCACAACCAAGAACCACAGCGATTAGCCGCAAATTGTCTTTCTTTGCCGTTGTGACAATGGAGTAACCTGCTTCGTCAGTAAAGCCGGTTTTAATCCCATCGACTCCAGGAACCTTGCCCAACAGAGGGTTACGATTGTCTTGTTGAATTCCCCCATAGGTTAAACTCTCTTGAGTATAATACTGAATCACCCCGGGGTAGGTATTGTATAGGTTTCTACAGAGTATGGCGATATCACTAGCTGACATCTGATGATTATCTTCGTCTAAGCCATGTGGGTTTTGAAAGTGCGTTGTACTCATTCCTAATGCTGACGCTTTCTCATTCATTTTGGCTACGAAATCTTCTACACTACCGCTAATATGTTCTGCCAAGGCAATGGCCGCATCATTACCCGATACCACACAAAGACCCTGAAGTAATACATCTACAGAAACACGGTCCCCTTGATTTAGGAACATAGAAGACTCACCAATTTCCCAAGCTCGTTTACTTACTGTTACGATGTCCTCTTTATGAATTTGCTCTTTCTCCAGAGCTTCCATGGTTAAGTATAACGTCATCACTTTTGTGATACTGGCAGGAGCCATGGCTTGATTAGAATTCTTCTCGTACAAAATTTGGCCAGTCTCTGCTACCATAAGCAGAGCTGCTTTGACGCTTAGCTCCATGTCGTCTGCCTTGACTGTGGAACTGGTCCATACCAAAGCACAAGTGAGTAGTAGGGTCATAAGGGTTTTACAAAATTTCTTCATTTCCATCCGCTCCATTTAACATTTAACCTATGGTAAGTTCTGTTCCAACATAAAATTCCCTTCTCAATTTGAGGAGGGAATTTGAAAGTTTAGAAAATTGACACAAAAGACTTAACAGCGATTCTGCTGACAGAGATGGCACGCTACCCGATGACCATTGCCATAATCAATGAACTCCGGTTCGATTTGGCTACAGGGTTCAAAGGCTTTTACACAACGGGTGTGAAAACGGCAACCGGAAGGAGGATTGACCGGGCTGGGTACATCGCCTTCTAAAATAATCCTTTGTCGTTTCATGTTGGGGTCCGGCATCGGGATGGCCGACATGAGGGCTTGTGTATAAGGATGCATAGGGTTTTCATATAATTCGTCGCTGTCACAAAGCTCAACCATTTTTCCTAAATACATCACACCCACGCGGTCGGAGATGTGCTTGACCACAGCTAACCCATGTGCGATAAACAAATAAGTCAAATGGAACTCGTTTTGTAATTCATCCAATAAGTTCAAAATCTGAGACTGGATGGAGACATCCAAAGCAGATACCGGTTCGTCACATACGATTAACTTCGGGTTCAAGGCTAATGCACGGGCTATGCCAATTCGTTGCCGTTGACCTCCGGAAAACTCGTGTGGATACCGCCGTGCATGATATGGAGACAGCCCTACTACGTTCAACAAATAATGAATCCGTTCTTCCTGTTCTTTACCATGCACAATATTATGAATCTCAAGCGGCTCGCCAATGATTTGACCAACCGTCAAACGAGGGTTCAGTGAGGAGTAGGGATCCTGAAAGATGAGCTGCATCTCGCGACGCTTTTTGCGCATCTCTTCTCGCGATAGTTTCATTATATCGACGCCTTCGAACAGGACTTCTCCTTGAGCATATTCATTTAATCTCAAGATGGATTTACCGGTGGTGGTTTTACCACAGCCAGATTCGCCAACTAAGCCTAAGGTTTCTCCTTTTCTTAATTCAAAACTGACCCCATCTACGGCTTTTACATAACCCGTTACTTTGGAGAACAAGCCATTCTTTATGGGAAAATGTGTTT
>CALCNS010000344.1 GCA_937897315.1 uncultured Bacillota bacterium | reverse complement strand
TCTCGTGGTCCATGGCTAAACTCCTTTCTCGGGGTTGGCATTCCAACAAGCCACTTTCCGGTTGCCATATTGTAGCAATGTGGGCTCATTTTCTTGACAAGGTTGAGTCGCAAACGGGCATCTGGGTCTAAAACGACATCCTTTGGGCATATGAATGGGGTTTGGCACAACCCCTTCTATGACGTGTAACTTTGATTCCCGCTCGGTTAATTTAGGTATGGATTGTAGCAATCCTTGTGTATAGGGATGATAAGGTTTGGAGAAGATGGATACCACATCGGCTTCTTCTACCACTTTTCCGGCATACATTACAACAACCCGTTCTGCCATTTCAGCCACAACACCTAAGTCATGGGTAATCAGTAAAATGGCCATGCCCAACTCTTTTTTGAGCTTGCGCAAGAGGTCCAAAATTTGAGCCTGAATAGTAACATCCAGTGCCGTGGTGGGTTCATCGGCAATGAGCAACTTCGGGTTACAGGCCAATGCCATGGCAATCATCACTCTCTGACGCATACCGCCTGATAATTGATGAGG
Organism: uncultured Bacillota bacterium; assembly: GCA_937897315.1. GTDB lineage: Bacteria > Bacillota > JAAYKD01 > JAAYKD01 > JAAYKD01 > CALCNS01. The sequence goes on along the minus strand of CALCNS010000344.1, from coordinate 8,638 downwards.
GTATTCATTGACCCGTTTGTCCGGCAAGGGAATTCCAACCAGGCGAAGCATTTCTACTGCCTTCTCCAGCGCTTGCTTAGGATTCATTTTCTGATGTAATTGTAATGCTTCTGAGATTTGGTAACCTACAGTATAAACTGGATTCAATGAAGTCATGGGTTCCTGAAAAATCATGGAGATTTCATTCCCACGAATGGCTTGCATTTCCTGGTCTTTCATTGACAAGATATTTCTTCCCTGAAAATCGATTTCTCCACCCACAATTTTCCCCGGTGGCCACGGAATCAGCCGCATCACAGATAAACTGGTTACCGATTTACCGCAGCCGGACTCCCCGACAACAGCAAGGGTTTCCCCCTCCATAATGTGAAAACTGACGTCATCTACCGCTTTCACAACTCCTTCGCCGGTATAGAAATAGGTGGATAAATTTCGAATGTCCAACAGCTTTTCTGCCATGTAACTCCCTCCATAAGTATGTATTTTCTTGAATAATTATGCATCGAAGGTGAAGATAATGGGCCCTGGTCGTGCCAGAGCCCAATCTGGTGTCGAGAGTGGGACTTGAACCCACACGGTTGCCCATACGCCCCTCAAACGTACGCGTCTGCCAGTTCCGCCATCCCGACATATGGTGCCGAAGGCGGGATTTGAACCCGCACGAGCGATTGCTCACTACGCCCTGAACGTAGCGCGTCTGCCAGTTCCACCACTTCGGCTTATTGAGCAAAAGGCGAACCCAAGGATTCGACTTTTGACGGACTCCATATTATCATACTTTCTCTTTCTTGTCTATGTCTTTTTGGAAAGAAAAAAATAGGATTCCCTCACCGGTTTTATGGGTTCCCGTCTATTCTATCTGTTTAATTATCTTTCTTCACCAAGGTTTCCTTCTTTTTCTTAACACGTGGTTTGGCGTCGAAACGAAACTCGGTTTTTCCCTGGTTTAGGATTACATTTGCGGAAAAAGGCTTCTTTTCTTTGGAACGAAACCCCGATATCGTCCCTGTTTGACCCTTCAAGATTAATTTTTTTAACTGTGAGACGGTCAGTTTTTTACCGGCTATGGTTTTCCACAGGGTGAAGGTACAGACCGGATCTTGGTTCCACCGACTGCAGCGAATGGCTCTGCTGTTCTCACTTAATGGAGCTTTACATAAGGGACATGGAAGGAGACTCCATTCTTCTTTGGGTTCAGATGACACGTTCTCAACGTTCATGAATGGGGTAGCATAACAATCTCGTACCAATCGGGGCATCCATTGTTTCATGTCTTCCATAAAGTGCTCATGACTTTCTTGGCCATTTTGAATCTGCAACAAACGATACTCCCACTCGCCGGTCATTTCAGCAGAAAGCAGTTCAGGAACCGGTAACTGCCGAACCAAAGCCATGCCTTTTTCGGTTGGCACCAGTTGCTTTCCTTGCAGTGTTACATATTCCATTTCCTTTAAGCGTTCCAATATTGCAGCTCTCGTAGCCGGAGTTCCCAAGCCGTGGTCTTTCATGGCTTCTGCAAAAGCTTCCTCTTCCACTTTTCTCCCGGCTCGTTCCATTTCACCCAATAGAGTCCCTTCGGTATGCCTAGAAGGAGCTTGAGTGACTCCTTCGGTGGTGTGGGTCTCGAGCACTTGAACCAAGTTGTCCAATCCTAATACCGGCAGATTCCGACCCTCACTCTGCTTCTGTTCGGTTTTCCATAAAGCTCGCCAACCCGGTTGAATCAAAGACCGAGATTGACTTCGAAAGTGTTCTTTGCCAACCACGGTTATAGCTTCTCGTTCGTCCCAAATCGCATCTGGTAAAAAAGCACCGATGAATTGTCGATGTATCACGGAAAGTACCAAGTTCTCTTCAGCACTTAATCGTTGGGGTAGATATTTCTGTTCTGTTGGAATGATGGCATGGTGATCGCGAACCTTCGCTGAATTGATAAATTTCCCGCTTAAACGAGGGGGACTGGGTAATATGGGCTGAATCCACTCTTTGGTTTCCTCTGTGACAATGGCTTGTAATCGAGCCGAAAAACTTGGAACCAGTTCTTGCGTCACATATCGAGAATCGGTACGAGGATAGGTAATTAGCTTATGTCTCTCGTATAAAGTTTGAGCTATTTGAAGCGTCTTGCTGGCAGAATACCCCGCTCTCCGGTTCATTTCCCGCTGCAACGACGTCAAATCGGGGAACTGTGAAGGAGCTTCTTTCTTCTCCTGATGTTTATAACGTTGGACTTGCCCTGTTTGTCCTTTTACGTGTTTCGCCAATTGTTCAGCGGATTCTTTCTCCCAAAACCGATCCTCTTCTTCGGAAAACCAGGTTCCTTCATAAACACCGGCTTGCGACTGAAACTCCGCATGCACCTTCCAAAAAGGTCGTGCTGTAAATTGGAGAATCTCCTCCTCGCGTTGTACCAATAAGGATAAGGTGGGGGTCTGTACACGTCCAATGGAATACACCTGACGATTCCCTTGCTTCCTTTGCCCTAAAGTCAACGCTCTCGATGCGTTCATACCCACCAACCAATCCGATTCAGATCGGCAACGTGCAGCCCAAAATAACCTGTCATACTTCTCGTCATTCAGATTTTGCTTGAGCACGTCATTCATTTGTTTTCTGATTTCTGCTGGTGTCATGGACGATATCCAAAGTCGTTTCATTGGCAAAGTGGATTGGCTCATTTGATATAAGTAACGGAAGATGAGTTCACCCTCTCTTCCGGCGTCACAAGCATTGATCACATAATCAAAGTCTTTTCGACCTAGCAATTTTGAAACCACTTGGAACTGCGATCTCCCGGAAGGAAGCATCTCCAAAAGGAAAGTTTCGGGTATCAATGGCAGTGTATCGACTTTCCAGGTTTTCCATGAAGGGTAATATTTTTCAGGAGCTGCCAATTGCACCAGATGTCCTAAGGACCAGGTAATCATCATACTCGGGCTTTCGTAGTACCCTTTCTGCTTTTGAAAAGAGCCGAGAGCTGTAGCAATATCTGCCGCAACCGATGGTTTCTCAGTTACCATGAGTGTCTTCATTATAATCCCCTTTTCTTAGGCAATAGTGCTGAATTCTCTTCAAGAGCTTGCATTTCCTGCCCGATATGTACCGTGTCTTTTCGTTGGAATTTAATTTCTTATCGTCCTATTGAAAAGTTAGTCATCTGACAAAAGCCCTTTCTTCTGTCGAGTCAAAAAAGGATTGATTCTTGCCTGAGAGCGTGTTACAATACGTCGGTGTGATTACAAATTTCTTCAAACTTTTATGCGAATACCCCTTTATTTATCCAATCAGACGTGATATACTAATGCATATGATAACATACTACAATTCTAAACACGAAAGGTGAGAACAAAATGAAGAGAACATTTTACATAGTGGATGACGATCCCAGCATTCGTCGTATCTTACAAAAAATCATCGAAGGCGATGATTTGGGCCGAATTATCGGGCAAGCAGAAGACGGCGAAAAAGCCGAAGTCGATATTGCCAATATGACCCCGGATATCGTTCTAATTGACCTCTTACTTCCCAATCAAGATGGCGTACAAACCATTCAACATTTGCGTGAGAAGAACTACAATGGTCAATTTATCATGATCTCTCAAGTCTCTGAGCAAACATTAATCGGTCAGGCTTATGCCAGCGGAATCGAATTCTTCGTTCACAAACCATTGAATAAAGTGGAAATCGTTTCTGTCATTAAATCGGTATTAGAGAAAATGCAACTACAAGAAGCCATTGCTACAATTCGTAGCTCTGTCAGCAACTTGGAATCTGTGGACAGCACTGTTGCTTATGATAACCGTACTGCCGGTAATACATTCGATATCGATCGTGCTCGTAAAGTTTTATTGCGCATCCTCTCCGACTTAGGTGTCTTAGGAGAAGCCGGATGTCGTGATATCATTACGATTATCCTTTTCTTATTGGAAGACTACGAACCGGGCGAAGGATTGATTCAGTTACATCATTTGCAATCGGTATACAAATCGGTTCGCGAACAATATGAAAAAACCCAAGAAAAGGGTCCTTCCTATGATGAGAAAGCCATTGAGCAACGCGTCCGTCGTGCTGTTGGAGCTGCATTGCATAACGTAGCTGCTTTAGGAATCGAAGACTATGGTCATCAGTTGTTCAATACTTATGCCAACCGTTTGTTCGATTTCTCTGAAGTCCGCAATGAAATGCGTTATCTGCGTCAAGAGTCCCCTTACCATGGCAAGATCAACGTAAAGAAATTCTTGGAAGCACTTTTGATTGAAGTTCAACAACAAGCCAGAGATTAAGCAAACGAAGACGCTTCCACTGAGGAAGCGTCTTTTTTAGGAGTAATTATGAAAACTGTCATCATTACCGGTGCTTCGGGGGGTATTGGCAGAGCATTAGCCAAAGCTTTTTGCGACAAACAACACACCTTAATCCTGCAGTATCGAAGAACCGATTCTTCCTTCTTAGATTTTGTTCAAAACATCACTGCAGACTGTGCCCAGATCCACTGTATTCAAGCGGATTTCTCGAAAACTGAACAAGTAGAGCTCTTTTTGGACGAGGTTTTACAGATCAGTAAAACCATAGATGTTTTCGTTCACAATGCTGGTATAGGGTACGCAGGTTTATTGCAGGATACCGCTCTAGAGCAATGGCATGAGCTCATGCAAGTGCATGTACACTCTTTGTTCTTAATAAGCAAGCGCATTTTACCCGGAATGATCCAACAGAAGCAAGGTTGCATCATTCCAATCTCGTCGATATGGGGAATTTGCGGAGCTTCTTGTGAAGTAGCTTATTCTACTGCCAAAGCAGCGGTTATTGGCTTTACAAAGGCTTTAGCTGCCGAGGTTGGACCCTCGGGTATACGGGTTAATTGCGTCGCTCCGGGCATCGTTCAAACCCCTATGAATGCCAATTATTCTATGGAAGAACTACAAGCCTTTGTTCAAGAAATTCCATTGCAACGGATTGGACACCCTGCTGAAATTGCTTCAATTGTTAGGTTTCTTGCTTCTGATGAGACCTCCTACATTACCGGTCAGGTCATCAGCCCCAATGGAGGATTGATTCGCGGAACGTAATCATTCCTTTATATCTAGATCTGTCGATGAATGGTCGACTGGTGTTCTTGGCTTGTTTCGATAATCTTTCGAAAAGGTACGCAAACTTCCTTCCGATGGGAGGAGGTTTTTACTTTTCTCCGCCGCTTTCTTACGTTCTTCTGCTTCCACCTGTTCGCTGTTTAACATCTTTTCTAATGAGTCTCTGGGAATCATTAGTTTGAACTCGGTTAAGCCTTTTCGCGATTCCACTGTTACTTCACCACCAAGGCTCCTAACTATGGATTGGACATGGGTCAGCCCAATGCCCGTGGATTGCATCCCATTTCCCGAGAATTTCGTAGTATAGCCAGGAGCAAAAATGATTTGTTGGTCATCCTGATCGATTCCGGGGCCGTCATCGGTTACGGTAATGAAGATATGCCACCCGATGAGGTTCGAACCAATCTGTATGTGTCCAGGTGATAATTCATTGGCTTCCACAGCATTTGAAATGAGGTTGTTAATAACCGAAATCAAAGAATGATACTCACCGGTTCGAAATCGATAATTTAATTGACTGGTGAAAACAATCTCTTTTTTTAAGCGTTTGGCATAAGAGTCGTTGGTAGAGAATATAATGTTGACAATATCTTCCAATGCCATGTCTTCCCCTAAATTTTCTGCGGTAATCAGCTTCTCAATGCCAGCAACAATTCTTTGATAATCTTTTTTTATTTCATGGATATCTTTGGCCACATCCAAGGCATCCAGCGTCAACTTATCTCCCCGCTCATATTCTTTTTGCTTGTCTTGTAAAACTCGATACAAAGCATACGCTTTTGCCATGGTTTTCTCGATATCTCCGGCCGATTTCTTCAAGAAAAACGCTTCCGCGTGTAAACCGTTTAAGAGCATAAGCAAATCTTCATATTTGGCCCTCTCCTGCTCCGCTTGTTCTACCAATTGACGTCGGCGAATGATGTAAAAGAACGCAACCGTAATGGCGGTACGAAAAGCTGCGGCATACATCATCTCCCGCAAAGTGGGAAACCCGGCAGCCAGTGCGGCTTGCTCGTTCCGAAGTACCATTTCAAGGAAAGTAGCCAACAAATCCGATAAGAACAGCCAAGTTATCACGTAGGCCGGTTTTTCGACATTATGACGAATATCTGCACCGGTTTGCACAAATGCATTGGCAATGTAATATCCTAAAATTGGCCAGTTCAGTTTTAAAGCCAGTTCCACCATATCGTTGCTGCCTGCAAGGGGTAACAGAGTAACTGCTTTGATTAAGATGACCGTCATCCCCGTGAAAAAGGCTGTGACAAAAATACCCATATCCTTCCAAAACAATAGCGCAAAACTAAAAGCGATGATGCCTAGTCCAAATTCTTGCGTGCCACCAAGGGTGGCTGAATTTAGTTTCATTTCACCAAGTATCGCTGTACAGAATGCAACAATGAGAACTCGTTTCCAGAGGTCCCACTGAGCACTTTCTTCTTTTATGCTTTCGTTATCGTGAATCGGGTTTTCTATTTTGTCCATCGTTTCATCTCCAATGGTAGTTTTTGTAACGCTCGATCCATAGAAGTTGCAGACTCGTCACTGATATTTGCCACCTCGCGTTGCAGCGGATTGACCACCAATGCATCTGCTCCGCGCTCCATAGCCCAGACAATTAAGACAGATTGCAACCACCCTTTGGAAACTTTTGAGTAGCTTCCGCTCGGACGCACCACGACTGGAACAGGGTATTCCTTCTTAAAGACATCGATTTGTGCTAACGTCTCTCTTAAGAGCTGCACCTTCCCTTTACTGGTGGGAATTGGCCAATAAACCATGAAATCTTGTTTTGTTTTGCCATATTGTTCCGCCAGATTCTGCCAGAGTTGCATCAACCGTATTTTTTGTGAATATTCCCAGGGGATGAATGCTTCGAATCTCATAGGGCAGAGCCACTTTCCTTTGCATTTCTCTGTGGTGCCTAAAAACTCATGTATCAGCGGGGAGTCTGGAGCCGGCAATTTGACGAGGGGATGTCCTTGTACTACTCGAAGGGCTTCCTCTACATCTTCGCTATGTTCAAAATCCAAGAGCATTGGGTAATCGTTCGCTCCTACTTGGATAAATTCAAAAAAAGCTTGCTTTTGTGCAGATGTAACCGCATTTTTTGGCCAACCAATAGCCAAAACAGAAACACCATTTCCGATTTGTTCTACCATGTGATCTTGCAGGGATAACCAATTTCCTTGCTCGACAAACTCTTTTGCACTGGGCTGCCATAGCAGATGTGCTGCATCACCAATGAGAATCATTCCTTTATCAAGGCCGAACTCCACGGAGAAGTGTTTTCCCTTGACCTCTATTGGGTTCTCTTGTATCATACGAATGACTCCTTCTTTACATTAGATTTTCTTGGAATCGGTTAAGTCTTTCGTCCATAAGCGCTCCAACATGGTACCAAACCGACTTACGACCACATCATAGATCGCTTTTCCTTTTTCGGCAGTCGCTTTGGTGGCATCCCCACTCATGGCATCGGGGTAAGAATATTCAATTATGTTCTCAGCAAATAACGAGGTCATGGGTTGGCGATCATGAACTCCGGCACGTGTCATGTCGACTAAGTCGGAATCTAGTGCCAAGACCACCGATGTTTCATCTTCACCTGCGTGCCCCTGAGCATCACAGATGGTGAGAATATCGGCAGAATAGGTCATCCACCAATTGATGAGCATAACGGTTGTTCCTGCAGTAGCAATGCGGTTGGCTGCTAAAGTCAGTGCAGGAATATTCCCTCCGTGACCATTGAAGAGGATGATGTGCTTGGCTCCCCATTGCCGCCATCCTTCGCCAATCTCACTCACATAATGAAAAAGCGTTTCACCGCTTATGTGCACAGTACCCGGAAAATGGGCCAGTGACGGAGTATAGCCATAATTCACGGTCGGAGCAATAAAAACGTTTTGACCATAGCGCTGATCTACCATGGCTAACATCTTTTCCGGCACAATAATGTCGGTACTTAACGGGCAATGTGAACCATGAGCCTCTACGGACCCGATGGGAATGATAACAGTATCGATGGTCTTGGCTGCTTCACGGAATGTCTCTTTATTTAAGTGTGCGATATACATATTTCATAACCTCCTTTAAATCTTCTCTAAATGTTCTGCTTCTAGCTCCTGTTATCCTTCCAATCCCATGAACGCTCTTCGCATTGAGGTGTGCTATGAATCCAATACAATCTTTTTACAATTCCACTGAATTTGATCCTATAAGAGGGCATGCTCCACAAGACCCAAAGGAAATCGAAAGAAAATATGAACGCTTACTTCGTCCTAGAGATTCGGCTTTCTGTGTTTTAGATTGGGCTTGCGGCAACGCTCTCATCATGTTGAAGCAATTAAAGGACCCACTCATAGACTACACTGGCATCGATTTTTCTTATAAGCAAATCGAGTATGCGACAAGAAAGCATCCGAGTTATCGTTTTATCTTCGCAGACTTTTTATACTTCCCTTTCAAGCCCGAGTCTGCCGATTTGATTCTGCTTCGCAATGGGCTGCAGCAAATCGCAGAACCAGATCGTCCCTTGATATTTCAGA
>CALCNS010000343.1 GCA_937897315.1 uncultured Bacillota bacterium | reverse complement strand
GGTCCCCTTCGCTTAAGAGTTACTGAAGGTGGAGACGAGTTCTTCGCTTTAGGAGAAGAAGGTAGAGATGATACCCTAAAAGGGGAGATTTGTTATACAGACGATATTGGGGCAGTTTGTCGCTGTTGGAATTGGCGAGAAGGACAGCGTACGATGCTGAAAGAAGAAACAACTCGAGCCATTGTCTTATTGGAATCGGTTGATTCCCGGCGTCACGAGGTTCTACGGGAAGCCATGAATGTCTTCGTTGAGATGTCAAAAGACATTCTTGGAGGGAACGTGATTCTTGCTGAAATCGTGGATATCAAACATCGGGAGGTATCTTTATGATATTGTCATATGGGAATTTCCTTCAAGCATTGTTACAAGCTGGTTTTTCCATGGGTGGAGGGAATAATGAAGGAATTTATTCCATTGTTAACTGGAATTGGAATGAGGAGCCACCTTATTCCACACCTGTGAGGTGGCATACCGGTGATAAAGAGACAGATCCTTGGGAGTGGAGAATGCGTGTATTGGAAGAACGGGATGATATCGCTTATGGCAAATTCTTTTTTAATAAAGGGGGCTTTGTCACAAAAGAATGGTTGCCTTTTTTCCTTGCAGCGCGTCATGGGGGCTCAATGTTCCTTCACGAGTATCAAGAGGGACATTATAGCCAAATGTCCAAACATATTTATGAGTTGATATATCAGAAAAAAACCGTTGCAGCACACGACATAAAGCCCCTATTAGAATTAGGCAAAGAAGAGCAAAAAGACATGGAGAAAGCACTCATTGAGTTGCAAATGGGCTTATTCATTGTCATTGGTGGGAGGCAACAAAAACGCTCTATTGCAGGAGAACCATACGGTTGGTCATCTACCGTGTTCACCACAACAGAGCATTATTTTGGGGAATCCACATTTTGTGAAGCCAGGAGAATACCTCGAAAGGATGCATTTGCACAAATCGAAGCTCAAATTATGCTGTTGAATCCCGACTCAACACCGAAGAAACGAAGCAAATTCATTTTAGGGTAAAGAATTATGTCACCAAACGTACATGAAAGACGCCGTGGCTTTCCGAGTAATCGATTAAGCCATGGCTTTTTATATGGCGCTGAGAATATGTTATCAGCTATTGGAAAACAAAATAACCAAAATGAAGACAGCTTTCAGTTGAGTAAGCCCAAAACAAAGGTCAAACTCATCTTTTGTCCTCCGAAAATGCTTGTGCTAAGTACGCTTTGGTAAGGTCATGATAACGCCCTCGTGCTAAAGGCAATTTGTTGCCCAAAATAGTGGTCAATTCATTGGTGCGAATGGAACTCACGTGTTTCAAGTTTAGCAAGTACGATCGATGCGGTTTAGCAAAGTAATCTACATGTAATAGTTGTTGTTCTAACTCGCCAAGGGTGCCTGGTAATTTTACCACAGATCCATCGGTTAAGTAATAATAGAGAGTTCTTTGCATTGTTTCACAATAAACCAGATGGTGTAATGGTAAGCGACGGATCGTCTTGCCATCGTTTAGAAGTATGCTTTGCGTCTCTTCTTGCTGTATATGATAACAGGTTTTATCGAGAATCTGAAAAAATAAATCCTTATCCAAAGGTTTCAACAAGTAATAAAAAGCTCCTACTGCGTAACTGTCAACTGCAAATTCAGCGGATGTGGTAAGAAAAATAATCTTAACCGTTTCGTTGGAACGTCGAATTTCTTTGGCGATCTGTATTCCATTCATACCCGGCATCACGATGTCTAATAAAATGACATCAAAAGCCGGTTGCCGTTCTAAAGAATCCAATAAATCAAAGCCGTTTGTGAAGATATGATACATACAGTTCTTCTGTCGTTCGTTGTTATAGTTTTGTAGAAGTCTGGCAACTCGTTCGCATAGTGTTAAATCGTCATCGCAAATGGCGATATGCACGGCAGAGCCTCCTTTTTCTAATCACAAAAAAGTTGGGATTGTTTTAGTTCAGTATAACATGTTCAGCGATAGAAGCCAACCTACCATTCATGATGAGAAAATGGCATTTCGTGAAAAAAATCGTCGATGGTTCAGAAGACAAGGTGTACTGATGCAGAAAAGGAGGGAGCACATGATACCATGGGTGATTGCGATATTCATGTCTGGTGCGTGCATATTTTTCTGGATACGAGCTGCTAATTGTGAGCTTCATCCCATGAGGCAAAATTTAGAAGGAGCAGCGAAACAAGTAGAACTATATCGTGTCTTGTATAACCAAGCTCTTGGAGATGCTGAAAAACGTGCGTATATGCATGAACGATATCGAGAATGTTGTCGAGTCTACAGTAGGCAAGCCAAGGAGTTCAATGCCAAACTCCAATGTTTATACTATCTGCCTGCAGCTTGGTATTTTAGATATACACCGATTTCTGAAGGGCCAGAAATACAAGATAAGCAAACTGAAAGGGAGTACATAACGCATGTTACGAAAAATTCTAAGTGTAATCTTGATCTTTAGTATGATTTTTACCTCTTTACCTTTTGTTTCTGCAACAGAAGAGGCTTCTGTTGCTAAGGAGACATCCACTATCAAGGAAAAAGCAACGAATCAAGTGAAAGAGTTTGATGATGTTCAGCAAGGGGATTGGTATTATGATGCAGTACAATACGGGGTACAGCGAGGGCTGTTTCAAGGGCTAGGCACTGGATTCTCTCCTCTTACCGGCATGACGCGCGCTATGTTTATCATGGTTTTGGCTCGAATGGCAGAGGTGGACCTAGAGGAATACTCTAGACAGTCTCGTTACTTTGATGCAAAACCCGAGGATTGGTATACTGCTGCATTGACATGGGCGACAGAAAAAGGTATCGCTTTTGGAGACTTCCAAGGAAATTTTAACCCCAATGTGCTGGTGACTCGAGAACAAATGGCCGTCTTCACCGTGCGTTTTATGGAAGCATTGTCCATCCCTTTTCCAGAAGCAGAGGTGGATTCCATCCCAGCTGATTTGGACAGCGTATCGGATTATGCAAAAGATGCTGTTCTAAAACTGTGGTCTGTTGGTTTACTAAAAGGGGACGAAGGTGGAAACCTAAGCCCACAAGAACCTGCAACCCGAGCAGAAGCAGCCGTTTTTAGTTTTCGCGCCGATGAAGTTGTGGATGCGTGGCTAGTAGAAACAGGGCAAAAAGCTCAAAATCCAGCTGAAGAGCCGAAAGATCCCTCGCAAGACGAGGAGCCAGAAACGAAACCAGAACCACAACCGGAACCTGAACCAGAACCGCAACCGTCTGAAAGCACCCGTTACACCTTGCGCTACCTAGATGGCATTCGCATTATCGCTCAGTTTGTGGTAGAAGAGGGGACTACTCCAAATCCGGTTCCTTCGGTGGAACAAATCGCAAAAGAGGATGCTGTTTTTGTGGGTTGGTATCTGGATGAGGTATGTACTCAACCCTTTTTTGCTACGACCGTTTTAAATAAGCCAACAAACGTTTATGCGAAATACGATGCTTTGGTACGGGCTTTATCCACACCGATGTCCTATACCCTTTTGGATCAAAGTCCAACCATTCACTTTGACCTCGTGCAAAAAGGTAATACCCCTGTTGAGCAAAGTGTTCTGTTGGAAATAATGGACGGTTCCGACCCGGTAGAATTGTCTTTTACCGATTTGGGAGAGGGCTCTCTACGAGTCGCAGCTAAAAATGGATTTACTGCGGGTTCATCGTATCAATTGACCCTTCATGAGGGCTGGGACTTCGAAGGGAAAGATACATCCTTACGCACGGTATCGTTCAGCATTATGAAAGCCAAGATAGACACACTTACACTCCATAAAGGGATGATTTTTGTACAAGATACAGAGGACATGTGGTATACGCTGAATAGCGGCAGTCCGGTAGCGATATTGCAAGCTGGTATGATGAATAGCAGCCATTCAGAGGCCATCACTGGCAGTTTTGAAAGCCCTTTGGCTGCGGCATGGCAGATAGGACAGGTTCTTTGTATTTACCAAACAGTGGACCCCCGACAAAGGGATTACGTCAACAACAATTATAATGATGATGCCGAAGCATACATCAAAATAACTGGCCTCGACGGTAACACCGTCACCTTTAGCAGTATCGATGAAAGCGAA
>CALCNS010000342.1 GCA_937897315.1 uncultured Bacillota bacterium | reverse complement strand
ATGTATGTTGGCATTGCTGGGATATCTCTTTTGGTGGGTGGGATTGGTATTATTAACATCATATTAGTTTCAGTAAACGAGCGCACATGTGAAATTGGTATTCGCAAAGCAATGGGAGCGAAGCGCAGGGATGTTTTGATTCAATTTCTTATAGAAGCGGTCATACTTTCATTATTCGGTGGTTTCGTCGGCTTACTATTGGGCATCGGCATCGCTCTTGTCATTTCCACCATTGCCGGTTGGGCTCCGTATATCTCCATTTCCGCTGTCATCATGGCTTTAACCTTCTCCATATCAATTGGTATCTTCTTCGGTTTGTATCCGGCAAATCGAGCTTCCAAACTGGATCCTATCGAAGCCTTGCGCTACGAGTAACAGTCGCCCCGTGTCCCATCACCGGCACGGGGCGAAAAGCGTCTTGCTTTTTTGTAGAAGTTGTCTTATAATGAAAAAAACACATAATCAAAAGCGATGAAGGAAACAATGCCTTGAAACTATGTTCAGAGATGCGGTGGCTGGTGTGAACCGCAATAGAGCAGGGCTGATCCATTTCCGGAGCATTCGATGAAACTCGAGGGTGAGCACCCCTTATCGTGCAATCGAGAGGTTGGCTTTTTAGTCGACAATTTGGGTGGCAACGCGGAGTTCCTTCGTCCCATGCATCATAAGTATGGCGACAGGGGATTTTTTTATACCCTGTCAGCAAGAAAAGGAGAGATTAGCATGATTGATATTCGACTCATTCGCACAAACCCCGATTTAGTCAAAGCAAACATTCGTAAGAAATATCAGAATCACAAACTGGTATTGGTGGATGAAGTTTTGGAGCTGGATCAGCAACTCCGTGAATGTAAGACCAAAGCAGATACTCTGCGTGGTCAACGCAACACGATTAGCAAAGAAATCGGTAAGCTCATGGCACAAGGCAAGCGAGAAGAAGCCGAAGTCACCAAGCAGCAGGTGGCAGACATTGCCGAACAGTTGGAGATGTTGAAACATTTGGAGGAAACATTGCCCGACCAAATTCGTCAACGCATGATGGTGATTCCCAATATCATGGATGACAGCGTTCCCATGGGGAAAGACGATTCTGAAAATGTGGAAGTGGAACGCTTTGGAGATATGAGAGTGCCCAGTTATCCGGTTCCATATCACTTGGAACTCATGGAAGCACTAAATGGTGTGGATTTGGATTCCGCCCGGAAAACGACTGGTGCGGGTTTTTATTACCTCAAAGGAGATATCGCCCGTCTGCATTCAGCGGTTTTATCCTACGCAAGAGATTTTATGATCGATCGCGGTTTTACGTATTGTGTACCACCTTTTATGATTCGCAGTAGTGTGGTAACCGGAGTGATGAGCTTTACCGAAATGGACAACATGATGTATAAAATCGAAGGGGAAGACTTATACCTCATCGGCACGAGTGAACACTCCATGATTGGTAAGTTCATCGATAGTATTACGGACGAAGCTGAATTACCTATTGCATATACCAGTTATTCTCCCTGTTTTCGTAAAGAAGTAGGGGCACATGGCATAGAAGAACGAGGAGTGTACCGGGTTCACCAATTTGAAAGCAAGAGATGATTGTGGTTTGCCACCCCGACCAAAGCAAGCAGTGGTTTGAAAAACTATACCAGAACACGGTTGCATTTTTCCGCTCACTCGATATTCCGGTGCGGACCCTGGAATGCTGTTCTGGGGATTTGGCGGACTTGAAAGTGAAAAGCATCGATGTGGAGGCCTGGAGCCCTAGGCAACAGAAATTCTTCGAAGTGGGAAGCTGTTCCAACTTGGGAGACGCACAAGCCCGGCGCTTGGCCATAAGAGCGAAAGGAGCAGAGGGCACTTACTTCCCGCACACCCTAAACAATACTGTGGTCGCCCCACCACGTATGTTGATTGCCTTTCTAGAAAACAACTTACAAGAAGATGGCCGAATCCGCGTTCCGGAAGCACTGAAGCCCTATATGGGAGGAAAGGAATACTTATCATGAAGATGATTCATACTCCGTATTCTCGCCAACAAGCAGGTCATTATTCCCCAGGAGTGTTGAGCAATGGTACTTTATATATCTCGGGTCAACTACCACGGAATCCCGAAACCCAAGTCATTCCCGAAGGAATGGAGGATCAAACCCACCAAGTGTTGCAAAACCTTAACATGGTATTGGAAGCAGCGGGACTCAGCAGAACTTCCGTGGTATCGGTGCGGATATACCTGACCCATGTGCAGCACTGGGACGTGGTGAACGCACTGTACAGTCAATTCTTTGGAGAACACAAACCGGCTCGAGCCGTGATTACCGTTCCGGAACTGCATTATGGGTGCCTGATTGAGTTGGAAGCCGTAGCGGAACAAGGAGAGTAAAAAAGACGACCCGTCACAACAAGCAACGCTTGTGGCGACGGGTCGTCTCCATTTTTTAATGATTGACGATTAACAAGTAGAGCAGTGTAATAATCAACCCGACTCCGAAAAGCATGAGCTCAAAGGCCAAGGTTTGACTGTATTTGCTAGGGGCGGTGTATCCCCGATTATACAAAGCGAAA
>CALCNS010000341.1 GCA_937897315.1 uncultured Bacillota bacterium | reverse complement strand
CAGAGCAACCGGTGAAGCAGTTGGCAACTACGATATTACCCAAGGTTCAGTAGCGTTAAACAGCAACTACAACCTAAGCTTTGTGAAAGGTAACTTGGAGATCACACAAAGACCGGTCACCATTACTGCAGATGCAAAGACCAAAGTCTACGGAAACGATGACCCTGCTTTGACCTACCAAATCACGGAAGGTAGCTTGGCTTTCCAAGATGCTTTCACAGGTGCTTTAACCAGAGCAAACGGAGAAACCGTTGGCAACTACGATATTACCCAAGGTTCAGTGGCACTGAATGACAACTACACCTTAAGTTTTGTGAAAGGCAACTTGGAAATCACCAAGCGTCCCATTACCATCACTGCCGATGCTCAAAGTAAAATCTATGGGAATGCCGACCCTGCCTTGAGTTATCGAATCACCCAAGGAGAATTGGCATATGACGATACCTTCCAGGGAGGGCTAGACCGGGACTCTGGTGACGATGTTGGGACGTATCGAATACTTCAAGGGACATTGAACCTTAATCAGAATTACGACCTCACTTTCCAACTCAGTAGTCTAGAAATAACACCTCGCTCACTCACTATTACCATTGGCGATGCCGAAAAAAACCAAAACTCTCCTGACCCCCGTTTCACATATGAAGTAACCTCCGGAACTGTCATATCCTCCGACTCTATTGTGGGCTCGCCGGACCGCGAGCAAGGCGAACTTCCCGGTTCCTATACGATACACCAGGGAACCATAGATACCGGCCCAAATTATGATGTCTACTTTGTAACAGGAACTCTAACAATACAGCCGGAAGACGTACCGATTAGCAAAGACAACGTGGAAGTCATTATCAATGGAAATGTGGAGCAAATTGGCAAGCAAACCCTTATCGGAGATGATGAGAAACCTAAAACGTTGCTACTTACTGTGGACACGGAACAAGCTTTGAAACGAATTGATGAACTTCAAAAGAAAAACGAAGCCGAAACAGAAACGGCGAAGAATACCTTTTTGGTTCCCGTGAATAACGTTGGTTCTACTCCAGTCAAAGTAAACCTCACAGGAGATGTGGTAAAAAATCTTGAGGAAGGTCAGTTCGATGTCCAAATTCAGTCAGGAAACATTACTTATAATGTGCCGGCTCAAGAATTTTCTATTATGCAAGTTGCCAACCGCATGAATGTTTCGGCTGAACAACTGCGAAGTATAGAAATCGAAACCACCATACAGCCGGTCTCCGAAGCAGCGACACAAGCTTACAGAAGTTTCGTGGAACAGAACAACAATCAGTTGGTCTTCCCACCGGTAGCCTTCCACATTGAAGCCAAAACTGAAAAGCAAGATGGAACCACGGAAAGCGTAACCATTACTCAATTTACCAATTATGTTAATCGGACCATTGAACTACCGGCGAATACCGACCCGAAACTCGTAACGACGGGAATCATCTTCCATGATGATGGCACCTACAGTCATGTTCCCACCACAGTCTACCAGCTCAATGGGAAATGGTATGCGAACATCAATTCATTAACCAATTCGGAGTATGCTCTTATCTTTAACTCCGTCACCGTACCTGCTGTGGCAAATCATTGGTCGAAGTCCATGGTAGAAGATATGGCTGCCCGTTTAGTTTTAGTCGATGTAGAACACTTCTCACCCGATGCACCAATCACACGCTCCGAGTTTGCCGACTACATTGTTCGAGCTCTTGGATTATACCGCAAAGAGAAAGTAGGTTCCTCTAGCTTCCTCGATGTCGACACGAATCACCAAGACTTCTTAGTGATTGAAATCGCTCATCGTTATGGCATCATCCATGGCTACAACAATGGCACCTTCCAACCGGATCAACTCATCACCCGCCAAGAAGCTATGACCATGTATAGTAGAGCTATGGAGATAACTCAACTAGTAGGAACAAATGCATTACGATTCCAACAATTCGAAGATTTCTCCGAAGTTAGTACTTGGGCTGCCGAGTATGTGAAGAGTGTCGTGGCTGCGGGTGTGTTCAACGGCACTTCGAGTCAAACGTTGTCACCACTAACGCAATTAACTCATGCAGAATCCTTAACAGCCATTCGAAATTTGCTGGTGAAGTCCAATTTGATCAATCAGTAAACCAAATGTATTCAAAGAAAGTTCCCTCTTGTTTCAAAACGAGAAGGAACTTTTTTTTGAAGCCGGCTTGACAAAGCAAAGTGTATCGCATATAATAATCAAGCCAGTAAGAAATCGCGGGGTAGAGCAGTCTGGTAGCTCGTCGGGCTCATAACCCGGAGGTCGTAGGTTCAAATCCTGCCCCCGCAACCACTTTACTCTTGGCGGAGTAGCTCAGCTGGCAGAGCAAGCGGTTCATACCCGCTGTGTCGTTGGTTCAAATCCGACCTCCGCTACCAAATCATATTTTTCCGTTGCAGTTTTGACTGCAACGGTTTTTTTTAAACCACAGTCGGCCATTAAAGTCAAATTTTTTCTTCTTTTCTTATACTTTTTCTATGATTCTAAAGGTTAGAGTAACAGAATATGATTGACAAGTTACTTAAGTAATCGTATAATTGAAATGGATAGGATTAGTTATTTACCATTTAATATAGATATTTAGGGAAGGGGCGTTTGAAATGAAGATCAAGAGACGAGCCGGCTTCACCATGGTGGAGATGGTAGTGGTTTTCATGGTGATGTCAGTGTTTATCGGTGTTAGTGTCCCCCCCATACAAGCTTATTACGAAAATACAGGTTACAAAGACGTTCAGAATCGAGCTGAAACGGTCTTTTATGCTGCCCAACAGACGGTTACTTCTATGACTTTGAGCTCGCAGATTGAACCGTTCTTTCAAGGAGTTAAGACAGTGGCGTTCCCCGTAGATGATGTACTATTTCCACACCTTGGATTAACAGATGACTCTGCTTCAGAAACTCGTTATTATGCAATACGATACAACAAAAGCGATTTAACAAATCCGACTACGGAAGGGCAACTGGTTCTTGATTTGCTACAGAACTTAATTGCAGAAAAAGATATGTTCAATGCCTCAATCACCATTGAGGTAGATTCTCATACCTATACCATTCAAACAGTGTTCTACTCTCTGGAAAGTGTTACATTTAACTATGGCTCGGGCAGTGGGATCAACTTAGTAAACCGTACCAATGAAACCTTAAAGCAATTAAAACTAGGTATGGCAGAAGCCAATGTTTCATTTAAAGTATTGGCGCTGGAAACCAATGTTCTGCAAGAGCCCTTTATTGCTTCGGATATCGAGTTGGTAAATCCAGTTTCGGGAGTTGTGGACGGCGACGATGAAGGAGACGATGATGAGTGGTGGGAAGATGATCCTACCGAAGAAGAGGATCCACCTGGTGATGGGGGAGACCCTTGGGTCATTACAGACCCAACAATCACGCCACAAAACCCATATTCTATTTATTTAAAATTAGACGATGTAGTTCATGTTAGAAGTTTAAAAATCCATTGGTGGAGTCCTACTGCCAGCAACTCTACAATATATAAATACAAATTATTCTATCGCCAGCAGAATAACGGTAGTTGGAAAGAAGTTAAGAATACGGACAAGAAGATGAGTTATTTTCAAGATAGCGGCGTGAGTCTTCAATCTTTGTCTAAGAAAACCATGGAACTCAGAGTGGATATCTTAACAAACAACAACCCGAATTATAAGTATGGTGTCTATGAGTTCACGGTTTATACGCAAGAGCAAAGCAATAAAGCAATTATTGCTCAGACTGTCAAAAAAGTCCAGGTGAACGCGAGTTCAGCTGGGCTTTTAGTAAT
>CALCNS010000340.1 GCA_937897315.1 uncultured Bacillota bacterium | reverse complement strand
GCGACCACCGAGATCTACACTCTTTCCCTACACGACGCTCTTCCGATCTATCTAAGTAACTTTGAATGAATTGCTCTGTAATTTGTGAGGGAATAATGCGTTGTTCAAGAATATCCATGGAGATTTTCTTAATTCCCCGAACCAATTCGTCTCTACCTCCATAATTGAAAGCCAAATTGACGATGAGCTTCTGATTCTCTTTGGTCTCTGAAACTCCACGCAACAATGCTTCCGCAGTTCTGGCTGGTACTCCCTCTAAACTACCCGAAAGTACCAATTTAGTTTCATTCGCCATCAGTTCTGGCAGGTCCTGCTCCATAAATTCAATAGGCAATCTCATCAAAAAGTCTACTTCCGAAGGGCTTCTCTTCCAATTCTCTGTTGAAAAAGTATAAAAGGTGACCACTCGAATTCCTAATTCTCCACATTTGCGAATCACTTTCCTCATAGATTCCATACCCGCCTGATGACCATAGGTCCTCGGCATATGTCTTTGCTGTGCCCATCTACCATTACCGTCCATGATGAAAGCGATATGTTGTGGAACTTTCACGATATCCTGTGGTGTACCCTGGTTTCTTTTACCGAAAAAACTCAAAGAGTACCACTTCCTTCCATTTCATAGTAGAACTGCCGGTATGTAAGAACCCCTCTTACATCCGGCAGTTAGCAGCCACAAGATTAGACTGCCATAATATCTTTCTCTTTGGCAAGTATCACAACATCAACCTCTTTGATGAAGCGATCGGTGATTTTCTGGCATTCTTCTAAGGCTTGTTTCGTATCATCTTCCGTAAAATCCTTAGATTTCTCGAGTTTCTTCGCTTCATCGTTTGCATCTCTGCGAATATTTCTAAGTGCGATTTTGGCTTCTTCGCCTTTTTTCTCTACCATTTTACTGAGTTCTTTTCTGCGTTGTTCCGTTAGGGCCGGGATGGTCAGTCGAACTACGATTCCATCATTTGAGGGGTTTAATCCCAAATCAGAGGTCAAAATTGCCTTCTCGATCGCTTTGATTATACTCTTGTCCCAAGGTTGAATGACGATGGAGCGTGCATCAGGGCAAGAGATGTTTCCCACCTGCGCCAATGGCGTAGAAGCTCCGTAGTACTCGATCATCACTTTCTCGAGCAATCCAGGATGGGCTCTTCCTGCGCGAATCGAAACCAGGTCTTTTTTCAGAGCATGAATGGTTTTCTCCATACGATCTTCAATTCTGGCCAAATAATCTTTCATCGCTTCTCTCCTCCTATGTATGTTCCAATTTTCTCTCCCAGCACAGCCCGTTTGACATTGCCTGGCTGTGACAGATTGAATACAATGATGGGTATATGGTTATCCATGCACAATGTAATCGCCGTAGTGTCCATCGCTTTCAAACTCTGATTCAAAATCTCCTGATAGGTAATGGAATCATACTTCACTGCTTTTCTGTCGGCTGTATCCAGTTTGGGGTCAGAAGAATATACCCCATCCACTTCTCCCGTTGCTTTCATGACGATCTCAGCATTTATTTCAGCTGCTCGCAAAGCCGCAACGGTATCGGTTGTAAAATAAGGGTTTCCCGTTCCTGCAGCAAAAATCACGACTCTTCCTTTTTCCAAATGGCGAATCGCCCTCCTACGAATATAAGGTTCCGCCACTTCCCGCATTTCGATAGCGGTTTGAACCCGTGTAACCACTCCTATGGATTCCAATGCTCCCTGTAAAGCCATGGCGTTCATGACTGTCGCTAACATTCCCATATAATCTGCAGTGGCGCGATCAATACCCAATGTTTGGCTTCCTTTGATTCCCCGCCAAAGGTTTCCACCTCCGACGACCAAAGCAACTTCAACACCCATTTCGGTAATTTCTTTCACCTGAGCCACGATATCTGCCAATGTTTGTGAGTCATACCCAAATTTCTTATCACGGTCTTTTGGATCTCCTGCCAATGCTTCTCCGGATAGCTTTAATACAATTCGGCGATATTTTGGTTGCAAACACAACACCTCCCGCTTAATTCAAAAGGAACATCGATGGATGTTCCTTTTGGATACTCTATTCATTTTCGCCTTCGGTTGCTTCAAAACCTTCTCCGATTTCAAAACGGGTAAAGGTTTTCACAGAAATACCGCACCCAACTTCTTTACCTACTTTTGCAAGTAGTTTAGCAATGGTTAAGTCGGTATCTTTGACAAATAATTGATGAAGCAAACAAATCTCTTCGTAGAATTTCCGGATACGTCCTTCAACCATACGTTCGGCGATGTTGGCTGGTTTTCCTTCATTCATTGCTTGTGCTAAATAGATTTCGCGTTCTTTCGCAATCACTTCAGCAGGAACTTCATCGGAAACAATGTATTGTGCACGACCGGCGGCAATCTGCAAAGCCAAATCATGAATCAATTCTTTTACTGCTTCATGTTGTGCAAATTGTGTATCAGTCAAAGACAATTCGATGAGAACACCGATTTTTCCAGCACCATGGATGTATAAATCTAATATCGAGTTGGGAGCGACATCATAAAAAGCAAATCTGCGAATCCCCATGTTTTCGCCAATGGTTGCAATTTTATTGGTAAGGGCAGATTGCACCGTGCCTTCGCCATAGGATTGGGCCAACAATTGATCTACTTGTGTTAGTTGGTGATCAATAATCATAGTTGCTAGTTCATTAACCCAAGCTTGGAAATCATCATTTTTGGCAACAAAATCGGTTTCACAATTGACTTCCAATAAAGATGCTTTCTTACCTACGACTTTGCCAACTATTAACCCTTGCTTCGCTACACGACCGGCTTTCTTTGCTGCGGCAGCTAAGCCTTTTTCTCTTAAATACTCAATCGCTTTTTCCATATCACCGTCACAGGCTTCTAAAGCCCGTTTGCAATCCATCATACCTGCACTGGTTCTTTCGCGCAATTCTTTTACAGTTGCTGCAGAAATCATGTTAAACCCTCCCTTAAATTTTTGAAAAAGGAATCGGACGAGAAGGGGTAAAACCCTTAAGGCCGATTCCCCTCATGTGATTATTCAGCCGAATCTTCTCCTTGACGACCTTCAATGATTGCATCCGCAATTTTGGAAGCAAGAAGTTTAACTGCTCTAATGGCATCATCATTTCCAGGAATGACATAGTCAATCTCATCGGGGTCACAGTTAGTGTCTACTATAGCCACTACAGGGATGCCCAGACGTTTCGCTTCACTTATGGCATTTTTTTCTTTGCGGGGATCAATAATGAACAGAGCGTCCGGTAACTTTGACATCTCACTGATTCCACCTAAGAATTTTTCAAGTTTTTCCATTTCGTGACGAAGGTTGATGACTTCTTTTTTGGGTAGAACTTCAAATGTACCGTTCGATTCCATCGCTCGGAGTTCTTGTAAGCGACGTATACGTTTTTGAATGGTTTGGAAATTTGTTAAGGTGCCACCTAACCAACGTTGGTTCACATAATACATTCCACAACGTTGCGATTCTTCTACCATTGCTTCTTGCGCTTGTTTCTTCGTTCCGACGAAGAGTACACTTCCACCTTGCTCCGATAATTCCTTAACGAAAGCATAGGCTTGTTCAATCTTCTTTACGGTCTTTTGTAAATCGATAATGTAAATACCGTTTCTTTCCGTAAAGATGTAAGGTGCCATTTTAGGGTTCCAGCGACGGGTTTGATGACCAAAATGGACTCCTGCTTCGAGTAACTGTTTCATTGAAATAACAGACATGATTCCACCTTTTCCTTTCTTTGTTTGTTCCTCCGATCCATCAACTGTACAGGTCACTTCATAGAAGCACAAAAAGTACATCCGGTATCGTGTGTAATGAACACCGTCGTTCATTATACCAATCATTTGTTTATTTGGCAAGTAGAACTTTTGATGTATGACCAAATTTTAGATATGATTGCATGCTTTCCAATTCTGCAAAGCGAATAAAGCTCGATCACTATATTGTTGATACCGCAATTTCTTGTTTCGTATTGGTTGATTTAGGGGTGGAATGATGCCAAACACAGCATTCATCGGTTGGAACATCGTATCGTCACAATGGCTGACATAGTGTAGAAGAGCACCCATCATGGTTTCCCGAGGCATAACCAAGGGTTCTTTATCACAAGCTAGTAGGGCTGCATTCACTCCACATAGCAAGCCACTCGCAGTGGATTCCATATACCCCTCCACTCCTGAAATCTGCCCCGCAAAGAAGATATTTTGCCTATGTTTTAATTGCATGGAAGAAGAAAGCCACTTGGGTGACCGAATATATGCGTTTCTGTGCATAACCCCATAACGAACGAATTCTGCTTTTACTAGACCAGGAATCTTTTGAAAAACACGTTCCTGTTCTTTGAACTTTAAATTTGTTTGAAAGCCAACCAACCCATAGAGATTCCCTGCCACATTGTCTTGGCGCAATTGCGCAACCGCATAAGGAGTGATGCCTGTTTTGGGATCTTTCAACCCCATGGGCTTTAGTGGACCATACGCAAGAGTCTCTTGACCACGGCGAGCCAACTCTTCAACCGGTATACATCCCTCAAAGAAATGACCTATCTCAAAGTCATGTAACTCTACTTGTTCTGCTTCAACTAGCGCATGCCAAAACGTTATATATTCTTCTTTGCGAAATGGGCAATTCAAATAATCGGCTTCTCCTTTATCATAACGAGAGGCCCGATAGACTTTGTCAAAGTCAATGGAATCCACAGAAATCAACGGAGCTGCAGCATCAAAGAAATGTAAAGAAGGCTCCCCCATTTCTATTTGTATGGAAGACAGCAAGCTTGGAGAAGTTAGAGGACCACTGGCAATAATCCATATATCCTGATCATCGGATGGTAATTGTTTTACTTCTTCCCGAATGATTTGGATATTTGGCATGTTCTGTATTCTTTCGGTGACCTTATTCGAGAACGCTTCCCGATCCACAGCCAAAGCATGCCCCGCAGGTACACGTACACTGTCTGCTACTTGCATAATCAGCGAATCCAGTTGCCGCATCTCTTCTTTTAGCAACCCCGATGCATTATCTAATTGGTTTGATTTTAGGGAGTTGCTGCAAACCAACTCAGCCAAGTGATCCGTATGATGAGCCGGAGAGGATTGACCAGGTCGCATTTCGTATAAACGAACCGCTACACCACGTTTTGATACTTGATATGCCGCTTCCGAACCAGCCAATCCACCTCCGCCAACATCGACGGTCTTCATATCAATTCCCCTTCTGGATCATCCAAAGGGATCTCTACATGTCCTTCGCATTCAGGATTCAGACATTGAAAAACAATCGTGTTCTTTTTTCGCAATACTTTCTGGCTCATCCCAATGTTTCCGCAGACAGGACATTCTTTATCTACTGGTTTGTCCCAAGAGACAAATTGGCAATCGGGATAGCGACTGCAACCGGTGAATGTTCTGCCTTTACGAGATTTCTTTTCGATTAAGTGCCCTTCCTTGCACAAAGGGCAGGCAATGTCGAAAGACACTACGATATTCTTGGTGTTCTTGCACTCGGGATAGCCCGGACATGCTAAGAAAGACCCGAAACGCCCACGCTTAATCACCATATTGCGCCCACATATCTCACAAATCTCATCTGTTACTTCGTCCTCTGCTTCTTGAACAGGTATATTCTTTTCTGCTTCGGCCAATTGT
>CALCNS010000339.1 GCA_937897315.1 uncultured Bacillota bacterium | reverse complement strand
TGTATGCACGTCGCAAACAGTTGCTCACGAGCGCTTTGTTATAATACCCGTTTTGTTGCCCAATGTCAAGCAAGTATCTTCATATTTTTTGTGGGATTTAACAGGCAGAACAGATTTCTCTGCTCTGCCTTTGTTCAAATCTTCCGTTTTGGAAAATGATTTGCATCCACCACTTCCCTATACCTCTGTATCACTTGTTTCATATCATCCCAAACATCTTTTTTCAGCATTTCATTGCGCAACAAAGCCGCAGGGTGATAGGTGGGCATGAACCAAACACCATCCTTCTCCACCCATTGTCCTCGGACTTTGGTAATACGCGCTTGAGGATCGATCACAGTCTGCACTGCCGTCGCTCCTAACAACAAAACGATTTTTGGCTGTAACAGACGGTATTGCTGCCTTAAAATCGGTAAACAAGCCTGTCGTTCCTCTTCTGTTGGGATGCGATTCCCTGGAGGTCTGCATTTGACTACATTGGTAATATAAACATTGTTTTGACGAGAAAATCCACCTGCATGCAAAATGTTATCGAGCAATTGCCCCGCCTTACCCACGAAGGGGAGCCCCTGAGCATCTTCATCGGCTCCGGGACCTTCGCCAATCAGCATGAGTTTAGCAGAAGTTACCCCTGCCGACACCACCACTTGCCTACACCCTTTACGCAAAGGACACCGCTGGCAAGTTGCAGCGAACTCCGATACCTGCAGCAAACTTTGACAATTTCGCAACGTTTTTAGCCAACGCTGTTCTTCCATGCTACGACCTCCCGAAAGGCAAACTGAAATTCCCAGGGTACACAAACTCCAACGATTCGCGCGCGATGTTCACCAGCCGAGTTAACTTTTCGACACTAGGAGGAACTAAATCGGGTCTTAACCAGTGAGGAAACGAGCGGTTGATGTGCAAGGGAATGCTTTTATCCACACCCGCCAACCACCGGCTCAACTGTTGCATTTCTTCTTCACCATCGTTTTGACCCGAGACAATTAACGCAGTCACTTCTACATGCTTCTTACGTGCTACTAGCTCAATACTGCGTTGCACCGTTAGCAAATCCCCACCCAATGCCGCATACACTTGTGGTTGAAACGATTTGAGATCGATGTTCCACGCATCAGTATAAGGAACTAACGCTTCAATAACCCACAATTCAAAGCAGCCATTGGTCACCACCACATTCTTCATCCCATGAGCCTGAACTTCCCTTGCGGTCTCCAGCACATATTCATAGGACGTCAGCGGTTCGTTATAGGTATACGCCACACCTATGTTACCGCGTAGAATGAGGCTTTTCGCCAATTCTACTACCTGCTGCGTGCTCAACACACGCAAAGAACGTACCGGGTCCTGCAGGCTTGGATGCGAAATCTCATGGTTTTGGCAGTAGGGACAAAGCATATTACAACCCCAAAAACCCAACGATAATATATTGCTACCCGAATAAAACCGTTTTAGTGGTTTCTTTTCTATGGGATCCAGTGCCAAACCAGATATCCTTCCGGGCTCGGCTAACACGACTGTACCCTGAACAACGATGCGAGCCCCACAGAATCCCCGCTCCCCATCCTTTATATGACAATGACGAGGGCACAAATCACAAATGCACGCAACCTTCTGTGACGAATCATCAAACATGGCGAGTCACCTTAAATCGTTGCAACTGCATCGTGTCTCCGGGACGAATACCCGCTTTTTGCATGGCAATGGACACCTGCTCTTCCACCGTCTCCACACCGTGCAAATCCGGTAGTAACACTCCCCGCTTATGACCCGAAGTCACAATGACCCCGTATTTTTTTACCTGCAGCTCCCCTGGACTGCCAATTTTTTCGGGAGCACTTAAAACATCGACACTAATCTCCAAATCTTGTAACTCATCCGTCCGCACCGGAGAAAACCGGGGGTCCCTAGAACAAGCGCTCACTGCATTTTGAATGATTTCCTCTGCCACATTTTCCTGCCATGGCTCCAAAGTGCCAATGCATCCTCGTAACCGCCCTTTACGGTGCAAACTAACAAAAGTCGCTGCTTTGCCCGTCAACAACTCCTTCGGTGTGTCACTTGGTAAGGGCAGGCTGGCTTTATATCGTACATAATGCTCTACTGCTTGTCTCGCCAAGTGTACATACGGGTCGTGTTTCACCTCTTCTTTTCGGTTGAGCTCAAACCAAGCTACGGCATAACCTACTCCAAAAGGGCCTTCATAGGACAAAAGCTCACTATGTACCGAAAGCCCTTCCAGACACCCCGCCAACATCTGCAAGGAACGCAACCCACACTCGGCGGCACGACGGCAGAGCGGTTTCGGTAAGGTACGCAGCTCCTTGAGCCGGTTTTCCCGTATTGCCGCCACCACCAAGGCATCGAATTCGGGACCTTCTTCCTGAAAACCGTAAGGTCCGTCCACCGTTAGTTTGTGTGACAAATCCCCGCTGGCCAGCAAAACGACGTTACGCGGTGACTGTTGAAACACCTTTTGCATCACCTGACCATATTGCGCATGCGTTTCAGCAGACAAACCGGAAAAACCCATACGAACGACACGAAAATCGGTATATGCCTGCTGAATAAAGAACAAAGGAATCATGGTACCATGGTCTAACTCGGCATCGACTTCTCCCAAAACTCCCACCGGCAAATCGGCTTTTTGAGCTTCCTGGCAAATCAGATGGCGTAGGGCCTCGTCGTACTCTACCTGAATTTTCACTTGAGGGGCTGAGAATCGACGAAAATCACCGGCAGCCAACTTGCCTGGTGATATGTGAAAGTAATCGGCATACACGGTGGCATGAGGAGAAATCACGACAATGGTATCTGGTTTCAAAGCAGCTACTCGACGAGCACATTCTTGCATGGCATCGACGGTGGCTTGAATGCCCTTCTCTTCCCCTCGCCCCACCGGAGGAAGAATCAAGGGAGGATGCGGTGTGAATAAAGCAGCGAGTAACGGCATAGCAGATTCCTCCTTTTTTAGGCGAACTACAAACGTTTTTTGGCACACAACTCCTGCCAGCGAAGCATCCAATCATACTGCTCATCAATACCGGCAGGACGAATCTTCTGCTTGTGAGTGAATAGAATCGTGGCGAACAATTCAAAATGACGAATCGGTATGAAATCAAAGATACCTCGAATCTCTGCATCGCTTAAAGTACGCACCCGAGAATACCCCTGGTAAAAAGCATCGAAGGCGATCCTCGTTTTATCGTAACCGGCTTCATCAAACTGGTTAAAATGGGTTTCATCGCAAAGGGTTGCCACATCAATCACCGGAAAAGCAGAAGAAGAAATATCGAAATCAAAAAGCACAAAGCCCTGTTGATTCAAAATCATGTTGCCTGTATGCAGGTCTCCATGACAAAACCCTTGGGGTAAAGGGGCTAATTTGCTCCAAAGAGCCGTACCGTATTCTGCAAAGTCTTGAATACGTGCAGCATCATAGCCATCCCGCTCCAGCAAATGAATGAACCGATCGATATAAAACTCTTTTCCTCTGTGAATGAGTCGTGGCGCTTTCTCAGACAACATTATCTTATGCAACAACCCAATTTGCTCCCCCAAGGCCGGTGTACGTGGGTCGGTATCGCCGGTTCCACCTGTATTCTCGAAGTAAATGCCCTCCATTTCTTCCCCCTCCAAAAAAGGATAGAGCACACCCACGCATTCTCCTTCGGGGCGCTGCAGAATCACCTGCGCCTCCCCGTTTTGTGTTGGAAGGATTCTCACGGCGGGGTAATCGGACTCTTGCAAAAACTGCAGTATTTGTATGGATTGCAGAGCGTTCTCGGTATTCTCGTGACGGAAAATTTTGAACACAAAGAAAGTATCGGCTTTTACAAAATATACGACGCCACCCATATTGCGGTGCAAGGTCATGTTCAGCACCTGTAATCCATATTCTCTTTCGAGAATCTGCATGAGCGCTGTAACATCGTGAAACGAAGCAAGCCGATTCATAGGTATCCTCTCCTTTTATTTCAAACTATTGGCGAAAACCTCCGCCCATTCCTGCAAAGACCACAGGTTTTGCTCCATCGATTGATACAACACCACTTTCACAACTTGCGACCCCTTTAAGAGAATAATCGTAGGGAAAATAGCCCTAAATGCGCTTACTGAATCCACATTCAATACTGGGGCAGGGAGTTCTTCAAATGATTTAGCTTCCAATCGGGCTTTGCGGAGTAGTTCATCCGCCATTTGCTTGGCTAGCCAAGGAGACTTCGTGTAAAAGTAGTCTACCACCAATCCCCCTTTAAAAACGATGTCCCCATCTTTTCGCAAACTTCCGGTTTGATGAAACGAGATAATCTGGGGTGCTAACCAATCTTGCTTGACTTCAATGGTATTCCCCACCCCAAAATCATCAAAGACAAACTCCGCCGACGGAGATAAATCTTGCAGTGTTGCTATAGGAAGAGGTTCATGATAAGCAATCATATTGTATCTAAATGCCCCCGACGCCTCCAAATACCATGTCCAAAGCCAACTAGCGAAGAAGTATCCAACAAAAGCAACGTATAGAATCGTCTTTAATTTGTTACGCTTCCCTTTCTGTTGCCAATTCAACTTACGACTCAACGTTTCTCCCTCGTGCAATCGACTTCGAAGCTCCCTTAAATGTTTTATCTTCTGAAGCTGGTTGAATGCGGTCCAAAGAAGTAGAAACAGCATAGAGAAATACACCTGACTACCCACATTGCTAGCCAAAGAGAGAACCCCTCTTTGGAAAATAACAAATTGTAGGAAAATATTGAAAGCAAGAGCTAGTAGATTTGATCTTTCACGCTTTCTCACCACATCTAGCGTCATGGCATGTACGGTCACATCGGTATTCATCTCTCTCGTTTGAGCATCGGTACTGGTGAAAATATAAAAATCTCTTCCTGATGTCACATACTCCCAACCAAATTCACGACTAATCTGAAGCAGTTCTGGGCTAGGGTTCCCTCCATAATCATCGAAAATTGAGATTGATTTGGCTGCAGCTTCTAAACGGTAGCGAACCTCCACGGGTGGACTCTGCCGAAAGAAATACACCCGGAAAAATTCGCCATCAAGAATCAAACCTTGCCTAGCCATGTCCTCTAGCCAACTCTCCATGCACTCTACATCATACTCCGGGCAGGGAGCAAACCGAATCCGCCGTTTTCCTTTGGGGTTCATTTTGTTACTCATATTCTATCCACCTCACTCTCGGCGTCCAAAATGCATTGTCTCAGTCGTATCAACTCTTCTTCATAGGCCGACCGTCCTAAATCGGTCAACGTATAGGTACGCTTGCGACCTTCGACCTCGATTTCACGGATGTATTTCTCTTTTTCGAATTTTGCTAGGTTAGTATAAAGGGTTGCTGGTCCCATCACGACTCTGAAACGCGTATGCTGCTCAATGTAAGTGGCTATATCGGTCCCACACATATTCCTAAAGTGGAGGGCCATGAGTACATAAAACATGGATTCGGTTAAGCTTTCAAGTGCTTTTTTAGGCAAGGACTTCACCTCCACATTACAATATCGTTATATGATATCATTTAACGATATTGTAAACTGATCGTTATGATTTGTCAATACGTACATAAAAAAAGCCACCGGTTAAAGTGGCTTTACCAATTATGATTTACGAACAGAAGTTTTGCCAGTCTTCCTGTAGTCGATTGGAAATCAGTGCAGGAACCTCGCTCGGTTGAACCCCAAATACAATGGCTAACTCTCCAAAGAGCAAATCCTCGGCTTGCTTGAGGTACCGTTCGTCAGTGGCGCCCAGTTTCTTGTTTTCTTCTTGCAGAATTTGACGTTTGTTATAAATGGACATACATAATTCCATGAGTTCTTTGCATTCATAGGTATTCATGAAAACATCGTAATGCTCCGTCAGTTCCCGTAACACAGAACTGTGATACATTTCTGCTTTGACATGAGGAATCTTGCTAATGATATGCTCCGCTTCCTCTAAGGTAATAATGGGTCGCATGGGAATTTGATTATGTTCAACCGGGGTTGAAATCGTGCATTCCTGGTATACTGGTTTGAGAACATAATACAAACGCTTCTTGCTGGACTTATCGAATTCTATGGCGGTAATATCATTAATTTTACATACCCCATTGCATCCATATAACACCAGATCTCCTACTTTGAACATGACGGCTCCTCCATTTCTCTAGATTTCATGAATTGCATCATTGCAATATCTACTATGCTTATTATAACACACTTTTCAAAACAATGTAAGGGTATTTTTCGAGACATAGTTAGAATGCTATGCAGTGGAATATTGTTAGTACGAAATATCTCATTTGATTCATGAGTATTTTTTATACACAAATAAAAAGCGAATCGGTGTGAACCGACTCGCTTTGGAAGAATGCTAACTTACTTACTATTCTTTATCATCTGAGCAACACTCAAAGTGCGTTTTGCTTGATGTTTGACCGCTGCTTCTACGTTCTCTACCATTTTTCCATTTTGGTCTACCGATACGGAAGTTCCGTAAGGATTTCCTCCAGCTGCGAAAATGGAACCATCGGTATACCCGGGAGCAACAACAATGGCTCCCCAGTGATACATAGAAGTGTAGAGCGATAAAATCGTAGCTTCTTGACCACCATGTGGATTCTGAGCCGAAGACATGGCACTGACCACTTTATTGATGGTTTTCCCCTGTGCCCATAATCCACCCATGGTATCGAGGAACTGTTTCATTTGCGACGCCATGTTGCCAAAACGAGTGGGGGTGCTAAAGATAATGGCATCCGCCCATTCCAAGTCGGCAGCGCTGGCTTCGGGAACGTCTTGGGTCAATTCCACAAACGCTTTCCAGCCAGCGTTCTTCTCAATCACTTCTTTGGGGGCCAACTCTCGCACTTTAACGATGCGCACCTCGGCACCTATTTCCTGTGCAGCTTCTGCAGCCCACTTGGCCATTTGATAATTGGTTCCACCCATACTATAATATACCACTGCTAATTTCAGGTTATTCATACTGACAACTCCTTATGTTTTCCAACGCTTGGCGTCGGTTATGTTCTAGTTATAGCTTATCAAAAGACTCCGAATTTGTTTGTGACCAAATCACCGTAGCAGGAGTTCCGATTCAGGTCGCGAACTACCATTCTGTCTAGATATGATTCGGATAGAGGTGATGATGTGCCTTCTCAAATTGTTTGGACCAAACAACATACTACTGTATGGGAGTCTTTACAAAAAAACGGACGTTATGTTGCCAAGCGCCGCTTTGTGGTTCGCGATTTACAAGAGCAAGCTGGCTTGGTGATGGAATGCTATGATTGGTTAGTGCAACATCATCCACTGGCTACACAAAAACCAGCCGATGCCGATTACCCCGTTTGGGTCTCCTTCACTGGGGAAGCGACCATGTTACCTAGCCCAGACACCGTGATATTGGAACTGGAAATACCAACGGAACTCATCGCCCCCATACACATTGCCAAATGGGGGGCTATTTTGAATTACTCTTACTTACCAACTGACGAGAACGACGAAAAACGCCACATGAATCTGCTTCAAAACTATAGAGTGAGCGATGCTCAAGCGTATATGTCTCGGTTTTACCCTCAAATCAAACGCGAAATCCAAGATAGCTGGAAACGCTTATTTGATCCCACCATCGATTTTCACAACAATGCCGCCTATGGAACCGTATGGGAGTTGAAGTATACATGGATACGCAATGTCGTTGCATACGATTATACAGTGCACAAGACACCCCAGTCCTAAGAGCTTTGGAGAAACACGAGGTTTGCTTTTCGAAAGCGGCCTATGTGGAGCGAAAATACGGCGAGAGCGCACCGATCTTTATGACAGCATACTCCTGGTTTGTACAAGAAGCAGAAAAGAGAGTCGCCAAACCCAGTGGAGCCGAATTTCCCTACTGGGCTTTTCCTCATGTAAACCAAGTCGATTTGAACAGTGACCGGCTTTTGGTTTTAGATGTGCCATCAGACCAAGTGCTTTATTTTGATATGTATGACTGGATCAAAGTCCTACAGCTAAGTTACCTAGCTAGAAACGAAAAAGAAGAGCAAGTCTTTCACGAAAAGTTGGCTCTGCATGGGGTCACCTCTACACAGGTAATGCTGAGCCCCTTCTATTTGGATTTGAAACAAGAGATTTACCAAAGTTGGGAGAGACTATTTCGTCACCATGAAGCATTGGCAGAAGGTAAAAACCTCGCCGAAATCACCGTACAAACCGCTTTATGGCAAATCAAAAAAGAATGGATTGTTACATAAGAAAGGACGAACCCATGGAATTTATAAACCTAGAAACATTGCAACAAGTCGTTAGTAAAATGCTAAACAAACCGGTTGTCGAGTTAACCTATGAAACCAAAATGCTACACGGTGGAACCGTGGGCCAGGTATATTTAGTCCAAGGCCAAGCAACCTCCCTAGAAGGGGTGTCATTACCTTACCAACTTGTGCTGAAAGTTCAAAAAAAGTGGGAGCGATTTGGAGATACCGAATCTTGGAGACGCGAATATGACTTATATGCTTCCGATTTAGCCAGTACCTTCACACCAAGCTTTCGCTGGCCAACTTGTTATCATACCGAAATGCTTGAGGATGTGAACTACATTTATATGGAAGCCATCGAAGGCGTTTCCGGTTCCGTGTTAAGCGGTGAGATGCGTGAGAGGGCGGCCTACGAAATCGGAAAGTTCCAAGGCACATGTTTCGCTGAGAAACCAGTTGCTTTGCAAGTTATTGCGAACCTAGGCCATCCGGATTACATGAAGCGATATTACCATTATTACCGATCTTGGCCCGAAGTCTACGATTACATTCGTCTCAGCGAATGCCCACTGCCCAAACACCTTTGCGAAATGATGATACAGCTGGATGCCAGCTCAGAAGAGATTTTTGCGCAGCTTGAAACGCTTCCCGTGGTTCTATGTCATCGTGATTTCTGGGTAACCAACATTTTTTGTACTCCTGAGAACATCGTGCTCATTGACTGGGATACCGCAGGATATGGGTATTTGGGCGAAGACATCGCCAGTCTTGTCGCCGACGAAGCCGATGTAGAACACATGGTGGAATACTACCATGACTTCATCACAGCATATTATAAAGGCTTCCACGAAGCAACCAATCTCACTATGAGCACGCGATCCTTTGTTAAAGATATGATCCTTTTCAAATTTGGTTATCGTCTTGTAGCAGATTACAAGTTTGCGAAAACAGTAGAAGCCAGAGCTCTTGCCCTGGCTACCCTGCAGAAAATATACGATATAACTGACAAAGTTCTCTAATTTCATATTTTTATTCGATATAACCGATAAAACTTGCAAATTTGCTTGTTTTGTCGGTTATATCTGTGTTATAATCACATCAAGAGTGGGAGGAGGATAAACCAATGATTCCAAGAGAACATTATTTAGAGCGTATTCGTCCTTTCGTAGATCAAGACTTAATCAAGGTAATCACCGGAGTACGTAGGAGTGGAAAGTCTATCTTGCTCGAGTTAATAAAATTGGAGCTTCTATCGAAAGGAATTCAACCCAATCAGTTTATTTCATATAACTTTGAAGATTTAACTTATGCACCTCTTTGTACTGCAAAAGCACTTCACGAAGAATTATCTCTCCGTATTCAAGCACTTGAAGAAAAAGCGTATCTTTTCCTAGATGAAATTCAAGAAGTACAGGAGTGGGAAAAATGTGTGAACTCCCTTCGTGTTCGCTTCTCCTGTGATATATACTTAACCGGTTCAAATGCTCAATTGCTTTCAGGTGAACTTGCTACTTATTTGGCAGGACGATATGTGGAATTCGTAGTATACCCCTTCTCTTTGGCAGAATTTTCAATGGCTTATTTACAGAGCAAGATGAATGCATCGGCATCTGAAGTCTTTAGTCAATACCTACAATTGGGCGGTATGCCTTATCTACATAATCTTCATTACGAAACCTCACCGAGCCGGCAGTACCTTTTCGATGTATACAACTCTGTGGTGTTAAAAGACATTGTAAAGCGGAACAATGTTCGTGACATCGATTTGCTTGAACGGATTATTCATTATGTAAGCACAAATACTGGTCAAACTTTTTCTGCCACAGCGATATCAAAATACTTCAAAAGCGAAAACAGAAACGTATCTGCAGAAACCATTTTGAATTACTTAAAATATTGCGAACACGCCTTTTTGTTCTTCCCAGTTCAACGCCATGATTTAGTTCGAAAGAAGATTCTCTCAGTACAAGATAAGTATTACCTCGTTGATCATGGTATTCGTGACGCAGTTTGGGGTGGAGGAAGCCGCGATATCCACCTAGTATTAGAAAATATTGTTTATATGGAACTTCTCCGAAGAGGATATTCAATAACCGTTGGTAAAATTGGCGAACGGGAAATCGACTTTGTAGGTGAAAAGCGGGGAAATCGAGTCTATATACAAGTCACTTATTTACTAGCTTCTCCAGAGACCATTGAAAGAGAATTCGGTGTTTATGCACAAGTAAATGACCATTTCCCAAAATATGTACTCTCTATGGATGAACTGGACATGAGCAGAAATGGTATTAAGCACAAGAACATTCGTGAATTCTTGCTTCAACCCAACTGGGAGTAATCCAGACAGTGAACTAGATGCTTTTATACTCCTCGGCGATGCAACTCGCAAAGAGCTCGGGGCAGTATTCTTTTAGCACGATATAGGCGCGAAAAGTGTTAAATCTGCCGTAAGTCTCAGTCTCCAATTTAAAATGCGTTAATCCCGATAATGTTTTCCCTTTACTCAACTTCCCATTTTTCAAATGACCTTTTAACACAGATAACGCCGGTTCCATCTCTTTCTGATACGGCACCTTTGCCCTTGCCAACAGCTCTAGGACACGCAAATAGTCGTACTTCCAGCGAGCAGGGTAATGGTGATCTGCCATATCGGGGTGGATAGGGGTATCTGTGTTTTTTATGTAGATGAGTTGGCGCGCCATGAGCACTTGCACTCCGCGGTGAAAGGCAGATTTAACCTCTTCGGCACGATAAGAATAACCCTGCAACAAATATTCTGCCAAACCCTCTAGTACATTAACTGTGGTATGAACCGAACTAATATGAGGTTTTGGCTTGCGATGCCATGTGCAGTTCCATGCACCGTCGGGCATGGTACGAGTGAGAGTATAATCAATCATTTGGTTTAAGCGAGGGTCTTCTATGTTAGCATAAGCAAGCATGTTGATGAGCATGCCTGTAATGCAAAGGTCCATAGTGTCGATGCCGTATTTTTGTATGCTCTTCTCCCACTCGTGATCTAAATATCCCAACAAGGCCTCTTTATAAAGAGAAGTATTGGGGTCAATCTCCATGTATTTGAGTTCCATACACGTATAATGCGTAGAAATCCATTTGGGACCATAGTAGCCGTTTCCCCACTTGAGGGACCGCGGGTCTATGAGTTCCAAGTAGCGCTGAATGAGCCCTTGATTTTGAGTCTCGGAGGGCTGCTCCAGTAAATACTTCTTTGTTAAATGCACAAGAACCGGGTCATTCCGTAATAACCACTCCAAATTGGTCATAGGGCTCACCTGCTTTCATATTCTCTTAATCATTATCAAACAAGGATTGTTTTTATCCCACAAGGCAGGAAAAACTTCGAGTTTCACAAAACCCATGCGCTTGTAAAAGGCTACGGTCTGGTCATACTCTTTATAACGACCTTCTTCTACCGTTTTGACCTGTATATAATCAAAGCTTTTTTTGGCATATTGTTCGAGCTCTTTATACAAAAGGGTCCCAATTCCTTGGTGATGATACTTCATTTTTACACCCATGCAATGCAACTCGGCGCACTCTTCACTAGATTGAGATAACGTCACAAACCCAACCGACTCTTCTCCTACCGAAGCCAACCACAAAGGCAGTGACTTCGAATCTTCAATATACTTTTTAGTACTTTCGGGTAACCCAAACCAGTCGGGCAAGTCCAGCAGAATCTCTTCTACAATCTTTGCTTTGAACTCGGGGTCTGTGATTTTCGAAATTATGATTTGTCTATTCAAATGTTTTACTTCCCCTTATCCGCTTGAATCATCTCGGCAAATGTTTCCCCTGCACCTTCCAATGCGGGCAGCATATACGATTTGTTGAATTGAATCACGGGCAAGCGCTCTACTGGTTTCATCCCCATGTGTTTCAACGTCTCCTCTAAGTTGAACAAACATTTAATCGCTCCATTGCCACTTCCCCCGGCACATGCTACAAGTAAGCATTTCTTGTCTTTCAGAAAATGGATACGTGCCGCTTCGCACACTCGCAAGCGGTCGAGGAAGGTCTTGAGGGATTC
>CALCNS010000338.1 GCA_937897315.1 uncultured Bacillota bacterium | reverse complement strand
TTTTTTGCAACTGCTTTATGGGGAGCCTTCTCCGCTCAGGTATTACACGATTCCTATACATCCTATCGAAACCTATGGTTAAGAAGCGGTCATCAATGTGACTTTGTGAAAACCGATGGCATTTCGGTCACTTTATTGAATATGTCTATGATTGGGATATTTGGTACCATCTACTATCATGTTGTGAAAGCACCTTTTACTGGGCCTACCATAGGTGCTTTGCTATCAATGGTATGCTTATCTGCTAACGGTGTCACGTTACGCAACGCCTGGCCACTCATCGCTGGATATATCCTTGCATCTTGGATGATGCCTTGGGGTCTTGGCACACAGGTTATCGCTGTCACCGTTTCTTTCTCATTCGCATTATCCCCAATTACAGGCATATATGGATGGTATTGGGGAATCATAGCAGGATTTTTACACGCTTCTTTGGCCCCCTTTACTTCTGCCATTCACGGAGGGTTAACTTTGTATAACGGTGGTTTCTCTGCTGGATTGGTTGCATTATTTCTAGTTCCCATATTGGAAGCGACTAAAAAGCCTGAAAGACAATAGCTGAATTCATTTAGGATCGCAAAGGAATATTTATTGTATATATTGTATATATAGAACAGAAAAGCTAAATTCAGAAACTATGAACCTCAACAAACAGTAAAGGAATGATCTTAATGATGAAAGACTTAAATCCGGTTTGGAATCTTGAGACAATATTTCCCGGTGGTAGCAATTCTGCTGAGCTAAAAGTCGAAATGCAGCAATTATCCAACGATATTATGACGTTTCAAAAAAATCTGATGACTTCTAACGAAAGTACTGTTCTTTGGACGGATCGTATTGACCAATTGCAGATGTTGGGCAGTCGTCTCTATCAAGTTGCAGCTTTTCTTGGATGTTTGAATGCGGCCAATATCAACGATACCCAAGCACAAATGTTGTACGGGCGTTTCTTTGGTATTTATGCCAGCTTTGAGCAGCTGATGTCTCAAGTCAATCAGCTAATTCTGAACATGAGTGAACAAGAATGGTCAGACTTTGTAAAACAAGATGAGTTATCCATGTATCGCTTTGTTCTCGAGGAAATGCGCGAGAAAGCTAAAGAAAAATTACCTACCGAACAGGAACAACTCATCAGTCGTTTATCCACAGATGGATACAATGCTTGGGGAACCCTCTATGATCGTTTGGTCGCACGGGTAAAAATCTCTTTGACCGAACCGGATGGTCAAGAAGTTGTACTTTCTGCGGGTCAAGCATACAACCGACTGTCTGATCCAAATCGGGCTATTCGAGAGCAACTCTTTCCCAAATGGGAAGCTGCTTGGCATGATCTAGTGGATTTAGCCGCTCACGAACTCAATTCCATGATCGGCTACCGATTGAACATGTATGATGCTCGTGGTTGGAACGATGCATTGAAAGAGACTTGTTCACAAAACCGTATTCAGAAAACCACCATTGATACGATGTGGGAAACGATTCGCAAGAACAAAGCTCCCTTGGTAGAGTATTTAAATAAGAAAAGAGAATTACTTCACTCTGACAAACTTTCTTGGCATGACTTTGGAGCACCTGTGGGTCATCAAAATACCCAATGGGATTATACGGATGCTGCCAACTTCATTGTGGATCAATTTAGTAAATTCAGCCCTCTAATGGCCCAATTTGCCGAACAAGCGTTCACAAATCGTTGGGTTGAAGCAGAAAATCGCGGAGGAAAGGGAGTAGGTGCTTTCTGCACTACTCTCCCCAGAATGAAAGAGAGTAGAATTTTCACTACGTTTTCCGGTACAGTTTCCAATGTCACAACCTTAGCACATGAATTAGGGCATGGTTTTCATGATTTTGCAATGAAAGATGTTCCCTTACTCAACAAGGAAATCGGGATGTGCCTTGCCGAAACCGCCTCTACCTTTTCTGAGCTTGTTGTTTCGGATGCAGCCATTCGAAATGCCAAATCGGACGAAGAAAAACTATCCCTTTTAGAAAGCAAATTACAGAGGGCTGCCAGCCACATGATGAACATCCATTGTCGCTACATCTTTGAATCCAACTTCTGTGAGGCGCGAAGAAAAGGCCCATTATCTGCTGAACAAATCAATCAAATGATGCTTGATGCACAGAAAGAAGCTTACCTGGATGCATTGGATGAGTGGCATCCAACATTCTGGTTTTCCAAAGGACATTTTCACGGAACCTCTGTTCCATTTTATAATTATCCCTACACGTTTGGATTCTTATTTGCTACCGGAATCTATGCGAAGGCTTTAAAAATGGGGAACGAGTTTGAGCCCATGTATATGGATCTCTTACAGCATACGGGTACAATGACCGTGGAAGATCTAGCAATGAAATATTTACAAACGGATTTAACAAAACCAGATTTCTGGCAAGATGCGATTGATTTGGCCTTAGCTGATCTTCAGGAATTCTTATCCCTTGCTTCGAAATAGCAAAAGAGGTGTCTCTGATTCCAGAGATACCTCTTTTTAACTTCCAAATATCCAATATAATACCAATCCGGCAAAGCCACTGCCTAACATGGCTTGTATAGGATCTACTTTCCTGAATCGCAAGAAATAAAAAGCGATAAGAAACAATCCCATACCAATCCAATTGATATTGTTTATACCCTGTGGTAGAGCATTGTTTTGTCGTAATACCAACGCCAAAATAGATAATCCGGCTGAGGCAATGAGAGCTACGACGGCTGGTCTAAGCCCTGCGAGAATTGATTGAACCAAAGAGAGGTTCTTATAGCGTTGATACAAAAAGGCTAAACTTAAGACGATGAGACACGATGGTAAAACACATCCTAAGGTAGCAACCACAGCTCCTAGAATCCCTGCAATTCTCATACCAACAAAAGTGGAGCTGTTGATGGCGATTGGCCCTGGTGTCATCTGCGAAATGGTGATTACGTCTGCGAATTCTGCCAAAGTTAGCCAAGCA
>CALCNS010000337.1 GCA_937897315.1 uncultured Bacillota bacterium | reverse complement strand
TGGGAAACAATGGGTGTTTTTACTTCCAGGACCGCCATGGGAAATGGAAGCGATGTTCGAGAATGAAGTCGTGCCATTGTTGGCTCGCTTTTATGATTTGAGCCAACATCTATTCCACCGAAGTTTAAAGTTTTTCGGCATTGGCGAGTCAGCGCTAGAAATGGAAGTTCTGGATTTAATGCGTAGTCAGCAGGACCCGACCATGGCACTTTATGCCGGAATGGGTGAAGTCCAAATGAGATTAACAACGAGAGCTTCAAGTCAAGAGGAAGCCGATGTGAAGCTAGACGCGTTGTATCAAAAAGTTGCACAACGGGTGGGCGCGTTTATCTATGGCTTTGATGATGAAACCATATTTTCTGCTGTGGCACATCAAATGATTGCGAAAGGCTACACCTTAGCTGTCGCTGAATCGTGCACAGGAGGGTTAATTGCCAGTAGCTTAACCGACATACCCAATGCATCAAGATTCTTTATGCGAGGTTGGGTGACTTATTCCAATGAGAGCAAAATGGATGAGCTACAAGTACCTGATGAGACGCTTCAAGTATTTGGTGCAGTCAGTGAGGAGACGGTACAAGAGATGGCTCGACATGCCGCCGTTATCGCGGGATGTGATTTCGGTTTGGCTGTTAGCGGTATAGCCGGACCGGGTGGTGGTAGTACCGATAAACCGGTTGGACTTGTCTGGTTAGCACTGTATGGTCCGCAGGGAATGAAAACAAAAAAAATAAATCTGAGTGGCAGTCGTATACAGATTAAAATGCGCGCAGCTAAGAATGCCGCAAATCTCTTACTACAAGAGATTCGGTAATTAGAATGGGAGGGACGAGGATGAATTTTCTCAACCTTCCTTTTCGTTTGACTGACCTGAATACAGTAACTGCTTTGGATCGCTTGCAACCTAAGATTGGAATGAAGCAAGCGGTCTCGCTCCGGGATTTACAATTCATCGATCCATTTGGTATGATGATGTTGTTATCCTATATTCGATACCTATCGATGGTGTTAGACCGTGTTTGGGTGTACCTTCCTCGGAATGAGAAAGTGCTTCAATACTTAAACCGAAGTGGTTTTTTGCGTGAAATTGCTCCATTTGCATCCCTGATTCCCAATCATCCCATTTCATACTTGGAACGAGATGAAATCTGGCTAATTCCAGTTCAGGTTTTTCGGGAAGAGGATGATGTCCCTGCACTTGTTCAGCTTTTTATTCAAAGTATTCAGAAACTCATGCAAACCGAACAGCAGCCATTGACCAGGGATCAACGTCTTTTTTGTACGCTGTTATCGGAGTTGTGTCAGAATATACCTCAACATAGTAGGGATCGAGGTTACATAGCGGTTCAGAGTTATCGCGGTCAAACAAGTAGAGAGATTCACATTGCTTTGGCGGACTTAGGGATTGGTTTACGTGGAAGTTTATCACAGAATCATCCGGTTCAACATTGGAGTGAAGCCGAAGTGTTGCATTTTGCTTTGCAACAGGGAACATCGGCTAGCAATGAGCTAGGAAGAGGCCATGGATTAGCGAACGTAGTGAAGTCTTTACAACCATTCCAAGGAAAGTTTTATTTGCGCTCTGGAAGTGGATTGCTAAGCATTCGACAAGGGAAAGAAACCTACCAAGATACGAACTTTTTTCCAGGTGTTCAAGTCGGATTAGTATTAAAAATGAATGAGTCGGTGTGAAATAATTCACTGGCAGGAGAAAAACAGATGTAAGGTGAAATAAAGATAAAAAGAGAAAAATAAGGGGGAGTGCGAATGCAAGTCATCTTAGCCATTAATCCTGGTTCAACCTCAACCAAATTAGCGTTATTAACTCAAGACCAAATCATTGTTCAAGAAACCATATCACATGAAGTGGAAGATTTAGCGAAGTTTGATTCGATATTGTCTCAGTTACCTTATCGCGAGCAAATGGTACAGCTATGGCTGGATATGCATCTTAAAGATGATACCATCGCAGCAGTAGTGGGTCGAGGTGGAATGCTAAAACCCTTGCATAGCGGAGTGTACAGGGTCAATGAAGCGATGAAGCAGGATTTAAGAGCAGGGACCTATGGTTTACATGCATCCAACTTAGGGGGCTTATTGGCCGATGCCATTGCCTCCAAATTTGGGGTGAACAGTTACATTGTGGATCCGGTATCTGTGGATGAGTTTGCAGAGGTCGCCCGAATCAGCGGATTACCCGAATTGCCGCGAGCCAGTATGTTACATGCTTTAAACATTCGTGCCACGGTGTTTCGTCATGCGGAGAAGGAGCAACAAAATCCAGAAACATTAAATGTGGTAGTTGCTCATCTAGGAGGAGGCTTTTCTATTGCGGCGGTC
Organism: uncultured Bacillota bacterium; assembly: GCA_937897315.1. Lineage (GTDB taxonomy): Bacteria > Bacillota > JAAYKD01 > JAAYKD01 > JAAYKD01 > CALCNS01. The sequence goes on along the minus strand of CALCNS010000337.1, from coordinate 5,776 downwards.
AGAAACGGCCGTTTTGTGGATGTGAACAATGCAAACGAAGGTGGTCCCTTTTCTGCGGAGAGAGCAGGAACTCTGCCTGTTTATTCTCTCGTTCGATTGTGTTACAGCGGTCGCTATACAGAGAAAGAGATGATTAAGAAAATCAATGGTCAAGCAGGATTGATGGCCTATTTGGGGACAGGTGATTTACGTGTCGTAGAACAGCGAATCCGCGAAGGAGATGCTCAGGCATTGTCCATATTCGAAGCGATGGCTTATCAGATTGGTAAAGAAATTGCGGCAATGTCTGTTCCTCTTCAAGGAAAAGTGGACGGGATCTTGCTAACAGGGGGCATGGCACATAACGACCGTTTAGTGCGAACATTAGAAGAGTCTGTGGGTTGGATTGGACCCATCTATCGTTACCCCGGAGAAGATGAAATGCGTGCACTGGCAGATGGAGTCTTGCGGGTGATGAATGGCGACGAAACACCGAGAGAATATTAAAGATAAAGGAGAGAGGAACTTGATTCAATCATTTGATGATTTGTTAAAAGCAGTCACCTCATTGCCAAAACGGCATATTGCAGTCGCGGCTGCGCACGATCTAGAGGTTCTGGAAGCGATTGAGCATGCCGTTCGATTTGGATTAGTCCATGCGACTCTTGTTGGGAAGAAATCCATTATCGAAGAGTTAGCTACAAAACACCAGTTAGATTTATCCAGTATGAAGATTGTCGATGCAGAAGATGCCATACAAGCCGCCCGTAAAGCAGTCGAGATGGTTTCTAACGGTGAGGCACATATGTTGATGAAGGGAATTGTCGATACGGCAAATCTACTTCGAGCAGTTTTAGATAAAGAAATAGGGTTGCGTACTGGAAATCTCATCTGTCATGTCGCTGTTATGGAAGTTCCCGGGCTGAAACGTCTATTATTTATGACCGATGGAGGTATGAATATAGCTCCAACTTTAGAACAGAAAGTAGATATCTTGCAGAGCGCGTTAACAGTTGCAAGAAGATTTGGAGTGCAGCAACCCAAAGTGGTTCCTTTGGCAGCATTTGAGCAAGTCAATCCAAAAATGCAAGCTACAGTAGATGGGCAGGCCTTACATGAAATGGCTTTGGCCGGGCAATTTGGAGATGCATTGGTGAGTGGTCCGCTGGCATTCGATGGAGCGCTTGTACCGGAAGCTGCAAAGCATAAAGGAATTACAGGTTCTATAGCCGGTCATGCTGATATCGTACTAGTACCATATATTGAAGTCGGGAATGTCATGTACAAATCGCTGGTTTATTTTGGCCAAACCAAAGTAGCGGGAGTCGTGGTAGGGGCTAGAAAACCCATCGTACTCACTTCCCGCTCTGATTCTCCGGAAGCGAAGTTCCGATCCATTGCGGTAGCATCTTATTTGGCCAATGAGTAGGAGAGTATCATGCAGAAAAACCTTATTTTAACCATCAATCCCGGCTCTACCTCCACTAAGATCGGTATTTTTCAAGAAGAGCGATTGCTTTTTGATGAGACTTTGCGGCACTCGGCTCAAGAGTTGAAACACTTTCCTACGATTTTTGCTCAATATGAATTTCGTTATCAAACCATAGTGGCTAGTCTTGTCAAGCATGGAGTGGATATACAACAAATACAAGCGGTTGTTGGACGCGGTGGAATGCTAAAACCGATTCAAGGAGGTACCTACGAAGTCAACGACTTGATGAGGCAGCATTTGCAAGAAGGATATTCCGGGCAACATGCTTCCAATTTAGGTGGATTATTGGCAGAGGCCTTTGCAAAACAAGCTGGAGTGAAAGCATACATTGTCGACCCTACTGTTGTCGATGAGTTGGAACCCTTAGCTCGATACAGTGGCATGCCTGAGATACAGAGAAAAAGTGTTCAACATACCTTAAATCAAAAAATGGTCGCTCATCGATGTGCTCTCGAGTTGGGAAAAACCTACGAAAACAGCAGTTTCGTCATTGCACATTTGGGCGGCGGAATTTCTGTTAGTGCTCATCGAAATGGTAAGATGATTGACTCCAACAATGCTTTGGATGGTGATGGTCCTTTGTCCCCGGAGCGAGCCGGTGGTTTGCCAGTTGGTGATGTCATACGATTGGCTTTCAGTGGACAATACACAGAGAACGAGTTGCGAAAACATTTTGTGGGAAAAGGTGGTTTAGTCGCTTATTTAGGAAGCAATGATGGCAGAGAAATTGAGCAAAGAATCGATAAAGGGGACGAAAAGGCAAAAGAAGCCTTCGAAGCAATGGGTTATCAGGTGGCGAAAGAAATTGGAGCTGCTGCGGTCGTGTTAGAGGGTCAATATGATGGGATTATCTTAACTGGTGGTTTGGCGTATAGTAAACGTTTGACAGACTTTATCCAAAAGAAAATAGGTTTCTTAGGTAAAGTGATACTGTATCCGGGAGAAGATGAACTCATGGCACTGGCCGAAGGTACCTTACGTGTTTTGCGAAATCAAGAAAAGGTGAAGGAATATGTTTGATCATCGAGTCACGGTTTTCGTTGGTCCATATGGGAGCGGTAAAACAGAATTATCGTTGAATGTTGTGCAGTTTTTGGCTCCACAATATCATCAAATAGCCATTGTTGATTTAGACATTGTCAAGCCTTATTTTCGAGCAAGAGAGTTTCGAACCAAATTGATTCACCGAGACATTCGAGTCATTTTACCGCAAGGTGAGCTACAACACGCTGATATGCCTTCCGTATCAGCTGAAGTGTTTACGGTCTTTCATAATCCCGATTTAAAAGTAATAATGGATGTCGGTGGTGACGATGCCGGAGCTGTTGCACTAGGTCAATACAAAGCACAGTTCGAAAAAATCGATCATGAAGTTCTGTTTGTGATTAATACAAGAAGACCGTTTTCTCAAACAGCAGATCATTTAATCGAAATGAAAGAACGCATCGAATGGAGATCTCGATTGCCAATTACTGCCCTCGTAGCGAATACGAATCTAGGTGCAGAGACAACCAAAGAAACCATTTTGGAGGGATATGCGGTAGCTCAAGAAGTGTCGAAACGAACTGGATTACCCATCGCTTTTGTCGCGATTGACAGAAGATTACATCAAGATGTAAAACATATCATCAAGGAACCCCTGTTTCTCGTGGATAGGCAAATGCTACCTCCATGGGAACGCAATATAGAGGAGTAGGAAAGGAATGAAGGAGGCCATTATGATTAGAGTGACAATTTTTGAAGATGTTTGCAAGGGTTGCGGACTCTGTACCACAGCATGCCCGAAGAAAATTCTGGTGATGGGAAACCACATGAATTCCAAAGGGTATCATCCGGTTACCATCATTGACCAGAACTTATGCATATCCTGTGCAATGTGTGCCCGTATGTGTCCAGATTGTGCGATTAAGGTGGAGAAGTAGGAGGGAACAACATGGCTGAAAAGATTTTAATGAAGGGGAACGAAGCCTTGGCAGAAGCAGCAGTGGCTGCTGGTTGTCGATATTTCTTTGGTTACCCCATTACACCACAAAATGAAGTACCGGAATATATGTCAAAACGTTTACCGGAATTGAAAGGTACTTTTGTTCAGGCAGAAAGTGAAGTGGCAGCGATTAACATGGTCTATGGTGCTGCCAGTGCAGGGGTTCGTTGTATGACCTCTTCTTCCAGCCCGGGTATTAGCTTGAAACAAGAAGGTATTTCTTACATGGTCGGCTCTCAACTTCCGTGTGTTGTGGTCAACATGATGCGTGGGGGCCCTGGATTGGGCACCATTCAACCTTCTCAAGGTGATTATTTCCAAGCTACAAAAGGTGGTGGCCATGGAGACTATAAATTGTTGGTTTTAGCACCGTCTTCCATACAAGAAATGGTTAATCTCACGATGGAAGCATTTGATTTGGCTGAAAAGTACCGTAATCCTGTGATGATTTTAGGAGATGGTATGCTGGGTCAGATGATGGAACCGGTCATTATCGAACCAAAGGAACCGGCATTGTACGATAAATCATGGGCTACAACCGGTACGGAAGGCAAAAGAAAACCCAATGTGGTGAACTCCTTGTTCATACAAGCAGAAGAATGTGAGAAACACAACATCAACCTACAAGAAAAGTTCCTTCAAATGGAACAGAATGAAGTACGTTATGAAACTCTTTATGAAGATGCAGAGTACTTCTTAGTAGGGTATGGTACAACCGCACGAATCATGCGCACTGTAGTGAATATGGCTCGAGCTCAAGGATTGTCCGTGGGATTGATTCGCCCCATCACTTTGTTCCCATTCCCACATGTTGCTTTTGATCGTGTTGCCTCACATGCCAAAGGATTTTTGGTTGTAGAGATGAGTGCGGGACAAATGGTTGAGGATGTACGTTTAGCGGTGAATGGACGCCAGCCGGTAGCCTTCCATGGACGAACCGGAGGGATGGCTCCAGAACCTAAACACATTCTTGCAGAACTAATCAAACTTATGGGAGAGGTGAAATAAGATGGCCATCGTGTTTGAAAGACCAAAATCCTTGACCAACGTGACCACTCACTATTGTCCGGGTTGTACCCATGGTATTATCCATCGCCTTATCGCAGAAGTCATGGATGAATTAGATATTGCCGGGAAAACCATTGGAATTGCTCCGGTCGGCTGTTCCGTTTTTGCCTATAACTATTTCAATTGCGATATGGTTCAAGCTGCCCATGGCAGAGCCCCGGCTGTAGCAACCGGCTTAAAAAGAGCTCTGCCCGACCAGGTAATTTTCTCCTATCAAGGGGATGGAGATTTGGCTTCGATAGGAACCGCTGAGATTGTTCATGCAGCTCATCGAGGTGAAAATATCACTGTCATTTTTGTGAACAATGCCATTTATGGTATGACGGGTGGACAAATGGCTCCAACCAGTTTACTAGAGCAGAAGACCACTACATCACCCTATGGACGTCAGGAAGCTCAGACCGGAAAGCCGATTCGCATGTCAGAAATGCTGGCTACCTTAGACAGTACCGCTTTAATCAGCCGAGTATCGGTGCATAATGCTGCAAACGTCTTGAAAGCCAAGAAAATGATTAAGCAAGCATTTATTGCACAACAAAAAGGCCTAGGGTTTTCCATGGTAGAAGTTCTATCCACTTGTCCAACCAATTGGGGATTGAGTCCGATTGAAGCTTTAAAGTGGTTAGAAGGAAATATGATTCCTTATTATCCTTTGAAAGACTTCAAAGTACCCGAGGAGGTAAAATAAGATGACTCACGATATTGTAATTGCCGGTTTTGGGGGACAAGGTGTCATGCTCATGGGACAGTTGATTACGGAAGCCGGGTTAAAAGAGAACAAGAAAGTAACATGGTTACCATCTTACGGCCCGGAAATGCGCGGGGGAACCGCCAATTGTAATGTAGTGGTATCCGATGAGGAAATTGGAAGCCCTATCGTACTAAGTCCCTCTGCAGCCATCGTCATGAACATACAAAGTTTTGAGAAATTCGCTCCCATGGTTCGTCCCGGTGGAGTCCTACTGATAAACAGCTCGCTCATCGAACAAACGTGTGCAAGAACCGATATAAAGCAGATCTTGATTCCTGCAAACGAAATTGCTGACAAGATTGGAAGCAGTCGTGTGGCGAACATGGTCATGTTAGGTGCGTTTTTGAAAGCAACTGAAGCAGTAGAAGTGGAATCCATCGTCTATACTTTAAAAAAGAAGCTTCCAGCACATCGACAGAACCTAATGCCCATGAACGAAGAAGCCTTAAAGGCAGGTGCAGCCCGAGTCTAATCCTAGTTGCGATGGAAGGGAGGGAGTCCG
>CALCNS010000336.1 GCA_937897315.1 uncultured Bacillota bacterium | reverse complement strand
GGAACCTTGGTGTTTCCAGCTCCACGCATTAACGCCCCACAAACTTGCATAATCGACATAAAAGGTACACCCAAAGCGGTAATTCTTAAGTAAAGAGTCGCGCTAACCAACAATTCACCTTCCGACCCATAAAGTGTCCGAATTAGCCATTCCGGAAACAAAATGAGCACACCTGTAAACACGACAATGATCCCCATTGTTAAAATCATCGCTTGATCCGCATAACGATTGGCTGCCTTTTGATTACCTGCTCCTATAGAGCGAGCGACCATAACCGTAGATCCAGTACCAATCGCAGCAAATATCGCCCATACCAAATGTGTTATTCTGCGTCCCAATCCTGCCGCCCCTATGGCTATGGTCCCTATTTGCCCTATAAAAGCAGAAGTGACCATCCCGATCATCATTTGAAGAACCGATTCCACAGTGGCTGGCCAAGCCATATCGAAAATTTTCTTGCGCATTTCTGCCGGCGTTATGGCTTCCATTTCACGGACTCGATCTGCTTGGGCTTGATTCATTTTAGCATTCTCCTATCTATTTAACACGTATCTATCTATTTAATGTAAAAAAGCCATAACTATTTTCACAAGCGAAAGATAGAATCCTTCTTTCTTGGAACCGATTACCAAAACTGACATAAACCTCTTGGCTTCCCGAAATTACTTCTGAAATATAAAGGATAACCACTTGTGAAGGAGGACTACACAAGAAGTTTGAAGAATGTAAGCATACAAGGTCAGTTTTGTAAGCGGGGGAAGAATATGCAACGCAATCAATTCGGTTCAATCTTCAAGAAACCTGAACCTCAAAAACCTATGACAAGGCAAGCTCAACCGACTCCTCCTACACCAGAAATCCGAACCATTGCGACATTGCAAGTTGGATTTCCAGAGGAGGGTAAAGGATGGGTTGAATTTCATCGTCTGGATTTGAAATATGATTTTTTTCAGATTAAGCTTCAATTGTTTCTGACTACCTATGCTGAAATTCTTTTTCAAATTGCTGGATTAGATGAAGGACCACAACTAATGGACTACATTCGTGATGTGGTCTCCTTCATGATTGATAGTGACTTATCCCTAGAAAAAAGAATCAACATATTAGGAGATCATACCGAGTTATTGTTGGCTCCACCTAATTTGGTTCCTCCTCCTAATAAAATGACCACGTTGCTACAAGTTCACCTTCCGGGGGGTATGGTCACCACCGACTTTTTATTTAACTGTGAAACCCCGCAAATCTTTTTACCAACTTGTATTCTCATCATACTCCAAGAACTCATCTATACGCTTCCTGAACAGCAACTGAAACCTTTCCTAAAAGCATTGCAAGCAATGGACGCTTTTTATCAAACCGTCAAAGGTCCTCATCAACCGGATTCTCGAAGAGAAGCCCCGGCCTATGCTCTCCGTAGTATTCATTAGTTCATGCTACCTCACTCCAAAAAGAGTGAGGTTTTTTTTAGTATGAGAGAGGACAATTGTTTCAATTGTCGAAATAAACAGCACTATCATAATAGGAGGTCGAACAAATGAAACTGAAATGCCCTAAAGATTTCTTCGGATTCATCCCCGGCAGTGATCGAACCTTAGCCGATTGGAATGAAATGTTGTCCTATTTTCATTATTTAGATCAAAACTCACCCCGTGTCAAACTCGTTGAAATGGGACAATCCACTGAGGGTAAACCATTTATTTATTTGATTATCACTTCTGAAGAAAACCAAAAAAACCTCCATCAGCTCCAAATCAATCACACAAAATTGGCAGATCCACGTTTACTTCAAGAAGGCGAAGCTGAGACCTTAATACAGAGTGAAAAAACTGTTGTGATGATTTCTTGTGGCATCCATTCCACCGAAATTGGAGGTCCACAATACAGCCTATTTATGGCACATTCTTTAGCTAGCGGGTCCATGCCAAATGCAGATACCATTTTAAGTGAAGTCATCTTGATACTGGTTCCTTCTTTGAACCCCGATGGTCACCAAATGATTACAGACTGGTATAGAGAGTATTTGGGAACAGAGTACGAAGGCGGACCCATGCCTTGGATGTATCAGAAATACGTGGGTCATGACAACAACCGCGATTGGTACACTTTTACTCAGGTAGAGAATCGCTTAACAGTTGAGGAAATTCATAATAAATGGCATCCGCAGATTATTTTTGATATGCATCAAATGGGCCAAAATGCTGCCCGTTTTTTCATACCACCCTATGTAGACCCCATCGAACCAAATGTGGATCCTATTATTCAACAACAAATCATCTGGTTGGGATCTGCTATGGCTCAGGAGTTGACTGCCCAGGACAAAAAGGGTGTTCTCATTCATGGTATCTATGATGCTTGGAATCCTGCCAGAGCCTTCCAACATACTCATGGTGGGATACGCATCCTCACTGAAGCGGCTTCATGTAAGATTGCCACCCCGGTTGATGTTAAATTTGACGACTTGGCTTCCGGGATTGGCTACAATGGGAAAGTACGAGCATGGAACTTCCCCGAACCCTGGATGGGTGGAGAATGGCATCTTTGGGATATCATGGAGTATGAAAGACTCGCAACCGAAGCAGTACTCACACATGCTGCCCGCAATCGTCAAACCTGGATGAGGAACTTCCATAAGATTGGACTAAAAGCGATTCAAAGAGCAGGAGCTCCCTATGGATTTGTGATTCCAGCGGGTCAACGAGCGCAAGATACATTTTATCGGTTACTCAGAATCTTTCATATCGGTCAAGTAGAAATGTATCGGGCAGATCAAGAGTTCCAATGCGATGAACAGCTGTATCCAAAAGGTTCCATCATCATACCTTCTAACCAACCTTATTTTGCTTTTGCTAAATGTTTATTGGAGATTCAAGATTACCCAGATATTCGAGAATATCCCGGTGGACCTCCACAACGTCCTTATGATGTCACCGCCTTCACACAAGGGCTTTTGATGGGTATTGATACTCATGCACTCAATCAACCTTTCGAAGTTGCTATGTCACGAATTGTGGACGTGACTCCGCCTTCTGTTCCTCTCACCCGAACGGATGCACCTTGTTACTTGATTGACCCGAAAGTCAATGATGCTTTTGCATTAGCAAATGATCTCTTAAAGCAGGGATTCAAAGTCGAAAGACTAAGCCAAAGCATCGAAACCACTGATTATTTATTACCTGCAGGTTTATGGGTCATTCCTGCTCAAGTCGGCTTGCTTCCTATTCTAAAACAATGGGCAGAGAAAGGTCTGACAATTACTCCATGGGAACTCGGTCTACCTACGGTTGCTTGTAAACCGGTACGTTTTGGTCTATACAACACCACAACAGGTGGTGCTATGGATGAAGGATGGCTGCGATTCGTTTTGGAGCAATTCCATTTCGTGTTTGATCGCCCAACGAAAGAAATTATTCAGCAAGGGCATCTAAATGAACGATATGATGTACTTATTTTACCCAGCATGATGCCAAAAATGCTCTCCGAAGGATGGCCAGAATCGGTTGTACCAGCACCCTACTTTGGTGGCATTGGAGAAGTTGGTGCAAAAGCTCTAAAGGATTTCGTTTCCGCCGGAGGGACCATCATAGCTTTGGATCAAGCTGTTAATTATGCGATCACGGCCTTGGATTTACCGATTCGAAATGTATTGGAGAACTTACCTCCCAAAGACTTTTACATTCCTGGTTCCTTGTTACGAGTAAAAGTCCAGCCAAACCATCCACTGACTTGGGGTGCAAACGACGAAGAGGCCATTTGGTTCCAACGATCTGGAGCATTAGCAGTGGATTCCGGCACGGTCTTGTCTCACTATCCTGGAGAAAATATCTTAATGTCTGGTTGGATGTTAGATCCCCAGTCCCAATTAAATGGGAGAGGAGCTCTTTGTTCTGTTCCTATGGGAAAAGGGAACGTGATTTGTTTTGCATTCAATCCTATCTATCGGGCACAGGCACATAATACCTATAAACTCGTATTCAATGCCATTTTCAGTGCTGGTTTAAACTAGAAGAAACAGAAACGGCTACTCATAATGAGCAGCCGTTTCTTTACATTAATTTGCTTTCAACGTTTGAGTAAATGTGATCTGCAAGGGCTAACCCTTTCTGGGTAACATCATCCAACTCCAATTTCGTTCGTTGTACGAAATCTTGGTCCTCTATCATTCCTAAGTTAATCATTACATTGACCCGTCCGGCTAAAAGCCCCGTTCTTAATGCTTGTACTCCACAGGCCACATCACTTATCGCCAATGAGGAACCCTTAACCGCAAGTTCCTCTTGAATGAGCAAACCGGCATAGCAAGCTTGTACAATTTTCATCGGTACGACACTGGCTTCTTTTAAAGCGGCTTGTAACACTTGATTTTTCATTTCTTTTTCTTCTTCAGTGGTTGCTTTTATTCCATATGCTTGAGATAGAGGGTAGAAGGCGACTGCATCTTCGTCAATATAGGTTAGTAACTTGTCTTGCAACTCCGTAAGTTCCAGCTTCATTCGTTGAAGGTCTTCTTCGTAAGCAGCATATTTCTTTTTTCCACTGGTTAATCCAACGACCATGTTCCCTAATGCTGCTCCCATGGAGCCAATTAGAGCTGCCGCTCCTCCCCCACCGGGAACCGGAGCTTTTGAAGCGAGTTGTGATACAAAGTCTACAGCGGATAATTCACGATAATTCATTTTTCCCATCCTTTAAAAGAGGCTGCTTCACATCGTGAAACAGCCTCTGCTTATTTTAGAACAAACCTTTTATCTTACCAGTCGCATCCACGTCAATGAATTCAGCAGAGGGCACTTTGGGCAGGCCAGGCATACGCATAATTTCACCAGTAATAGCCACTACGAATCCAGCACCGGCACTCAGCACTACTTCTCGAACACTAATCGTGAAGCCTTCCGGTCTACCAATTACCTTAGCATCATCTGTTAAGGAATACTGTGTTTTCGCCATACAGATGGGCAAGTGGCCAAATCCCATTTTGGTAATCTTTCTCAGTTCACGCGTAGCTGCTGCTGAAAAATCTACTTTCGCAGCACCATACACTTTTTGGGCAATAGCGGTAATCTTGTCTTTTAAAGGCATCTGATCTTCATACAAGAAGGTAAATTTGCTTTCTTGTTCTGTCAATCTTACTACTTCTTCAGCAAGTTCTTTTCCGCCTTCTCCACCCAGCGCCCATACTTGACTAAGAACAGAGTTGACTCCCAATTCTTTGCAACGATCTTGAATCAATTTCAACTCGGCTTCGGTATCTGAAGTACGATGATTAATGGCTACAACTGCAGGAACATGGAACAATTGCGTCATGTTCTCTACATGTTTCAATAAATTGGGTAACCCTTTCTCTAATGCTTCCAGATTCTCCGTATTCAAATCTTCTTTTGCAACACCACCGTTATATTTCAAAGCGCGAACAGTAGCGACAATCACGACAGCATCGGGGATTAAATCTGCTTTGCGGCACTTGATGTCGAAGAACTTCTCTGCTCCTAAATCAGCCCCGAATCCTGCTTCCGTTACCACATAATCTGCATGATGTAAAGCCATTTTGGTAGCAATAATTGAATTACACCCATGAGCAATATTGGCAAATGGACCACCATGAATAAACGCAGGAGTACCTTCCAGACTCTGCACCAAATTGGGTTTTAATGCATCTTTTAATAATGCAGCCATAGCCCCTTGAGCTTTCAGATCTTTGGCGTAAACCGGGTTGTTATCATAAGTGTATGCAACCA
>CALCNS010000335.1 GCA_937897315.1 uncultured Bacillota bacterium | reverse complement strand
TAAGAATTATCTTACTTCGCGCGAGACAGCAAAAGAGTATGGTGGTACATCCAACGGAAGTATGCGTGCCATGAATTGGGCCAACATACCCTTGATACGCATGACCAATATTAATTTAGAACCAGGGGATTGGACATTGGAGGAAATCATCCGTGACACCAAATCGGGTATATTGGCCTGTACACCCAAAAGCTGGTCGCTGGATGATAAGCGCATGAATTTCCACTTTGCTCCGGAGCTCGCATACGAGATCAAAGATGGCGAAATTACCAGGCCCCTGAAAAATGCGGCGTATACAGCGCTGACACCCGAATTTTGGGGTTCCTGTGATGCGGTTGCAGGTAAAGCCAAGGGTGAATGGGATATTTGGGGAAGCATCAGCTGTGCCAAAGGAGAACCGGTACAATCCATTGGTCCCGGACATGGAGTCGCACCCGCCCGCTTCCGAAACATCAAAATCGGCATCGAATAACGATAAAACATTCCTTCGACCCCCTCCAAGAAGAATCTTTCCCATTGCTTAAAGAAGCAATTCAGGTAGACATATACAAGCCGAAACGATTCCCGGAGCAACGGTTTGAAGTGACCTAACGGACCGGCGGAGGGAATCGTTGAAGCTCCTTTAAAATGACCAATGGACCCAGCGAAGGGTCAGGCTAAGGCCCCATAATAAACATAGACAAAGGTGAAAGGGAGGAAAAGAATGAAAGATCAAATTCAAGAGTTGTTAGCTCTGGCGAAACGATTAGGAGCAAGTTATGCCGATGTTCGTTTTACCAAACAAATCAGCAGACCATTAATGATGAGAAACGGAGAAGTGGACCAATTTTCTGTTAGCGAAGACAAGGGTATCGGCATACGGGTCATCGTGGACGGAGGATGGGGCTTCGCCTCTACTCCCAGCAAAGATCCAAAGGAGCTGGAAAAAGCTGTTCAACGTGCCATCTCCATTGCCAAGGCTAGTGCCAGTTGCAAAATCAAAAACATCTCATTAACGTCACTGGATCCTGTGGAAGACCACCGCAAAGTGAAAGTAGAAAAAGATCCCTTCCAAGTGACAGTAGAAGACATGAGTCAGCTACTTCGCTCCTGCCATGATGCCATGGTTCAAGTACCCGAAATCAAAGTAACCAGTGGTATGATCACCATGCAGAACATACAGAAAGTGTTTGCCAGTAGCGAAGGATCGTGGATTGAACAGGATATTACTCGAACCGGAGCCAATATTGAAGCCTATGCCAGAGGTGAAGGTGATGTACAGCGTCGTTCCTACGCCAATGGACGAACTGCCGGATATGAGACCATAGAGATGCTGAATCTCGAACAACGAGCGGCCAAATTGGCCAAAGAGGCGGCAGACTTGTTGAAAGCACCAGAATGTCCAAAAGGTCGTAACACCTTGATATTAGGTGGGGATATAGCACAACTGCAAGTGCACGAATCCTGTGGGCACCCTATTGAGTTGGATCGTGTGCTTGGTTCAGAAGATACCTACGCCGGAAAAAGCTTTCTCACTCCCGATTTGTACGGAAAAGGGTATCGATATGGTTCCAATGTCGTGAATATGACCGCAGATGCTACCATAACCGGTGGAAATGGTTCTTTCTTCTATGATGATGACGGCGTTCCAGCCCAAAGAACTCCAATTGTGGAAAATGGTATCTTCAAGAATTACTTGACTTCTCGCGAAACCGCCGGTAATTTTGGTTTGACCTCGAACGGAACCAATCTGGCTATGAATTGGGCTAACATACCATTGATTCGAATGACTAATATTAATTTGGAGCCGGGTGATTGGTCCGAAGAAGAAATGATTAAAGATACCAAAAAAGGTGTTTTAGTTGATACTCCAAAGAGTTGGTCTTTGGATGATAAACGAGTCAACTTCCACTTTGGCGGGGAAATTGCTTATGAAATTGAAGACGGCGAAATTGTGCGCATGGTGAAAAACCCGGCTTACACCGCGATTACTCCCGAATTCTGGGGCTCCTGCGATGCGGTCGCTGGAAAGAAAAAAGGGGAATGGGAAGTTTGGGGAAATACCAACTGTGCCAAGGGTGAACCGGTGCAAGTCGTGCACCCCGGTCATGGTGCTGCACAAGTGAGATTCCGTAATGTAAAGGTAGGTGTGGGAGAATGATTCATCGCGATCAAGCGGAACGTATATTGAAAACCGTTTTGCAGGCTTCAACTGCGGATGAAACTCAAGTGGTTTTACAAAGTGAGGATCTTTGTCAAACTCGTTTTAACAACAACTGGATTCATCAACATTTATTCCGTGAGACCTATTCGGTGGAGATTAAAGTCATTCATCAAAATCGAGTCGGAATTGCAACCGTCAACGACTTAGATGAAAGTGCGTTGCGTAAAGGCGTAGCCGATGCCATGCATAACGCCAGCTTTGTCAAACCCAATCCGAATCTGGTTCCTTTGCCGGAACCAAAACCGATTCGCGAGTTTGATGGTATCAATCAAAACACCTTGCTACTCAGCGACATGGATCGAGCCAATTTGGTGGCTTCCATGATTGCGGTAGCCAAAGAGAATCATGTGGATGCCTCCGGCTCGTTCTCCAACGAGTTAAGCAGTATTGCCGTAGCGAACTCCAAAGGTGTCATGGCGTATCATGCTGGTAATAACCTGCGTATTCGTAATATCATGGCCAATGGTCTTCAAACCGGCTATGCCGAAGCCATGGCTACCGATGTGAAAGATATCGACTTCGTTGCCGTAGCCAAGGATGCTTTATGGAAATCCAAGCTCAAAGCAGAAGAAAGCCTCACCTTGGAGCTGGGCAGTTATGATACCATTTTTGAACCCCAAGCCGTAGCAGATTTAATTCGTTTTCCCGGTTATATCGCCTTTCAAGGTCAATCCTTCCTCGATGGTCGCTCCTTTATGGCGAAAACCATGGGAGAAAGGGTTTTTGATGAAAAGGTAACCGTTTACGATGATGCATATCATCCGCGTCATATTCCCATGCCCATGGATGCCGAAGGCATGCCCAAACAGAAGGTCATGATTATAGAAAACGGCGTAGCCAAAGGTGTAGTCTTTGACCATGCGACAGCGGTAAAAGCTGGAAAAGAAAGCACCGGTCATGCCACTTCCGGCCGAAGGGGAGGACCAAGTCCCAGCCACTTAATCATTGAGCCCGGTCATTCTTCTTTGGAAGAAATGATTCGCAACACCAAACGTGGCGTGTATGTGACTCGTTTCCACTATACACATTGTCCGGAACCTATGCATGTCATAGCAACAGGAACCACGCGTGATGGCACCTTCTTAATTGAAGATGGAGAAATCGTGGCGCGACTGAAAAACTTACGCTATACCGACAGCATGATACGTGTTTTTGCCAATGTAGATAGCTTAAGTCGCCAACAATATCTTGTAAAAGATTGGTGGTTTACGTTTACCATGTTGGTACCTGCAATGAAAATTCGAGACTTTACGTTTACCGGCAACACCACGTTCTAACGGTTATACTATTGAAGAGAAACAACGCCTTCTTGCCGACTTTGGTAGGAGGGCGTTTCTTCGCGAACGATTTTGTTAGAAAGCGAAAAAGCATTCGGGTTTTTTACCAAGATACTTGAAATTTTTGGTTTCTCTGATACAATAGAGAAGTATTCTTCGTGTGAAAGGAAGCATGGCATGAAACTTCTGGAAGATAAAATCCGCGAGAGCGCGAAAGTGGTGGATGGTGATATCGTTAAAGTCGATATGTTCCTCAATCATCAAATCGATGTTTCGTTACTGCAGTCCTTAGGGGAGGAGTTCTATCGTTGTTTCCAAAACCAGGGTGTCACTCGAATTCTAACCGCTGAGGCTTCCGGAATTGCTCTTGCCTGTATGGCAGCCATTTTCTTTCAGGTTCCTGTTGTCTATGCCAAAAAAGGGCATGTGCGTACTCAAGGAGATCATGTCTACCGCAGCGAAATTTTCTCTTATACGAGAGGTAAATCAACCGAAATCAGTGTGTCCAAAGATTTTTTGCTGTCCGAGGATCGAATCCTCATCATTGATGATTTTCTGGCTTCCGGTAATGCTGTTTTGGGCTTAAAAGACCTCATCGATCAGGCGGGAGCTCAGCTGGTAGGTGTTGGGATTGCCATCGAAAAAGGGTTTCAAAGCGGCGGTCAGAAACTTCGCGAATCCGGTATCCCTCTTTGTTCATTAGCCATTATCTCTGCGATTCAAAACGGAGAAGTCTTGTTTCGCGAAGAGAAGGCAATGATATAAACATACCCAGGTATCCAACAAATCGAAGGAGGAAATCTACGAATGAAAAAGTTGTCCAAATTGCTGATTCTTGCCCTGGTAATGATGACGGTTCTGGCACTAACCGGTTGTAACCAACCTGCTCCAGCACCAACCCCGACTCCTACTCCAAAACCTGCAGAAACCGGTTTTGCTCCGGTAGCCAAAAAAGATTTAAAAGTTGGTATCATTTATATTGGTTCCGCAACCGATAAGGGTTGGACATACTCTCATGACCAAGGTATGCTGGCAATGCAAGCCACTTTAGAGCTTACCGATAGCCAAGTCATTAAAAAAGAATTCGTTACCGAAGACAGTGCTTGTGAAACGGCTTTACGTGAACTGGTAGAAGCCGGTTGCCAAATCATTTTTGCCAACAGCTGGGGATACATGGATTACATGGAAGAAATGGCAGAAGAATATCCCAAGATCATCTTCTCTCATTGCTCCGGTTATAAGAGCAATGACAAGAACTTTAACAACTACTTTGGCGCGATCAACGATGCCCGTTACTTATCGGGTATTGCTGCCGGTATGAAAACCCAAACCAATAAAATTGGTTATGTTGGTGCCTTCAAGAATCCCGAAGTCATTTCCGGTGCCAATGCATTCGCCTTGGGTGTTGCTTCTGTGAACCCGGATGCTCAAATCCTTTTCACCGAAACCCAAACTTGGTTTAATCCCGATTTAGAGAAATCCGCTGCCATTTCCTTACTGGATAAGGGTTGCGATGTGATTGCTCAACATCAAGATACCACCATGCCGCAAATTGCTGCCCAAGAACGTGGTGCATTTAGCATTGGTTACCATGTCGATATGACCGAAGATGCTCCTGCTTCTCACATGACAGCTCCCGTTTGGGATTGGAGTGGTTTCTATACCAATTCTGTGAAAGCGGTTATCGAAGGTAAATGGACTCCCGATAATTACTATGGTGATATGAAAGATGGGTTAGTCAATCTTTCTCCATTAACCGAAAATTGTGCCGAAGGAACGGAAGCGAAAGTCAATGCTGCCAAAGAAAAGATTTTAGACGGTTCTTTGGTTGTCTTCACCGGTCCGATTAAAGACAACGAAGGTAAAGTTGCTGTCGCCGAAGGTGTGAAACTGGATCGCGAAGGCATCGATTCCATGATGTGGTTTGTTTCCAATATCATCGTTCAGTAATTCTTAAGTATTTTATAAAAAAGGAAGTGCGTGATGGAGAAAGAGCAGGCCAATCTTGTTAATGCAATTGAACTCAAAGGTATTAACAAATCCTTTGGCACCGTTGTCGCAAACAAAAATATAGACCTAACCGTAAGGCAGGGCGAGATACTTGCGCTACTGGGTGAAAACGGCTCGGGCAAAACCACGCTTATGAACATGCTGTCGGGGATTTATCACCCCGACAGCGGTTCTGTTTTTGTTTATGGACAAGAGGTGCATATTGTATCCCCTCAAGATGCCCTATCTTTAGGCATAGGGATGATTCACCAGCATTACAAGTTAGTTGAAAATCTAACCGCTACTGAAAATATCATATTGGGCACTAATACTAAAGGTCAAAGTACTAAGGTATTAGAAGAGAGAGTTCGCCAGATTAGCGAGCATTTTGGATTGGAAGTCGAACCCAACAAGAAAATATACGATATGTCAGTCAGCGAAAAGCAGACAGTCGAGATTGTAAAAGTTCTCTACCGAGGGGCGAAAATATTGGTTCTAGATGAGCCTACTGCTGTTTTGACCCCGCAGGAAAGTCAAAAGTTATTTGCGATTATTCGCAAGATGAAAGCAGAAGGCAACTCTATTATCATTATCACCCATAAGCTAAATGAAGTAATGGAAGTCTCAGACCGGGTAGCCGTTTTGCGTAAGGGTGAAAGTGTCGCTACGGTCATGACCTCGGAAACAACAGCGGCAGAATTAACCGAACTAATGGTAGGTCGAGCCGTCGATTTATCGATTGAGCGACCGTTAACCGATAAATCGGAACCGATTCTGGAAATTGTACACTTAGGAGTACGAAACGCTGAAGGCATAGAAGCGCTAAAAGATGTGAATTTCGATTTGCGCAAAGGTGAAATTTTGGGAGTTGCCGGAATCGCCGGCAGCGGACAAAAGGAATTGTGTGAAGCCATGGCCGGCTTGCACAAGGTTGAAAAAGGTGCCATTCTTTACTATAAACAAAATATCGTGGGGAAAACACCCGACGAAATCATCCGTTTGGGGATTAGTATGAGCTTTGTTCCCGAGGATCGATTAGGCATGGGTTTGGTTGCATCCATGGGTATGACTGACAATATGATGCTCAAAACCTATCGTGAACCGCGAGGATTCTTTGTCAACCGTAAACCTGCAAAAGAACAAGCATTTGACCTGATTCAAAGATTGGGGATCATTACTCCAGATACAGAAACACCGGTTCGTAAGTTATCGGGTGGCAATGTACAGAAGGTGTTGTTGGGGCGAGAAATTGAATCTCAACCGAACGTTTTAATCACAGCTTATCCGGTACGAGGGCTAGATATCAATTCCTCCTATACCATTTATCATTTACTGAATGAGCAAAAAGCACGTGGCGTTGCGGTGTTGTTCATTGGGGAAGATCTGGATGTTTTGTTGGAGTTATGCGATCGCATCATGGTCCTTTTTGATGGCAAGGTACAAGCAATTCTGCCTGCACAGGAAGCGACCAAGGAAATGTTAGGCTTATTGATGACCGGTCAAGCCATCGATGTAGTGAGGAGGGATACTCATGCTTCGCCGAAATAAAGAAAGCCACGGCGGCAAAGAACCTTTCTTACGCATTGTTAGGATTACCGAAGAAAATGAAACCCGTGGTATTCTATTGCGCATTTTGGCCATTGTCGCTGCGTTGGTGGCAGGAGGAATTTTCCTTAGCGCATTAGGGCACCAGCCGCTTCAAGTGTATTTGGCGATGTGGAACGGAAGTTTTGGTTCTGCTATGAGCGCTCAGGGAACCATAAAAATTGCGATTCCTTTGGTGATCAATGCCTTGGCCGTTACTTTGGCTTTTAAGATGAAGTTTTGGAACATCGGAACAGAAGGGCAAATGATTGTGGGCGCGGTTGCTGCTTCCTATTTTGCACTATTCCACTCTCATTGGCCGCATTTTATGCTGATAGGAGTGATGGCCCTTGCAGGAATCGTAGCAGGGGGTCTTTATGGTTTAATCCCTGCCTATTTTAAGGCAAGATTTTCAACTAATGAAACTCTACTCACCCTCATGGCCAATTACATTGCCTTATACATTGTTCAGTTCTTGCGCGAAGGATTATGGAAAGATCCGGGAGCAAAGGGCTTTCCTCAAATCGCTCGCTTTGCTGCCAATGCTCGCCTTAGCTTGCCCCTTGGCGTGCATTTTGGTTGGATCATTGCCTTGTTACTCATCCCGGCGGTCTATATTTATATGAGATTTACCAAGCAAGGCTACGAGATTGCAGTGGTTGGTGAAAGTGAAAAAACAGCAACCTATGCGGGGATGAACGTTCGAAAGATCATCATGCGGACCATGTTCTTAAGTGGAGGTATTGCTGGCTTAGCCGGTATGCTTCAGGCCTCCGGAGCAGATCGCACCTTGACAGATACCGTTGCCGGCGGAGTGGGTTTTACCGCAATCATCGTGGCATGGTTGGCAAATTTAAGCTCACCTGTCATTTTGCTGGTGTCCTTGGTCTTTGCTATCTTGGAAAAAGGTGGCGGATACATACAATCCATGTTCCAAATTTCTGCTTCGGCTGCCGATCTTTTACAAGGGATTATTTTGTTTTTTGTCTTAGGATTTGAGTTCTTCATACGCTACCGCGTAGTTATAAGAAATCGGGGGGTATAATAAATGGACTTGAATTATATCACCAGTTTTATCTTTGCCGTGGTAGTGGCTGGTACGCCCTTGTTATTTGCGACCTTGGGAGAAATCATCACTCAAAAAGGCGGGAATTTGAACCTAGGTGTAGAAGGAATGATGTATATCGGTGTTGCTAGTGGGTTTGTAACGGCGTATTACACAAAGAATCCAGTTCTTTTTTTGCTGGCTGCCATTGCTTCAGGAATAGTTGCTTCCATGATTTATGCCTTGCTTACGGTGACACTAAAAGCGAACCAAACCGTCACCGGCTTAGCCCTCACTATATTTGGTACCGGTTTTGCGAACTTTGTCGGCGAGACCATCACCACAAATTCACCTACTCGCACCGCTGTGCTGGATACTACATTTATGAGCTTTTTCAAGCCCATCAATATACCGGGCTTGAGTACGATACCGATTTTAGGTAAGTTGCTATTCCAATACAATGGATTTGTTTATGCTGCGATTTTGATTTCTGTCGCCGCAGGTTGGTTTTTGTATCACAACATTCATGGACTGAATTTGCGTGCAGTAGGTGAGAATGCCGGTGCTGCCGACGCTTCGGGTATTCACGTAGCGAAAATGAAGTATTTGGCCATTGGTTTTGGTGGCGCAATGAGCGGACTGGCGGGTGCGTACATTTCAGTTATCACGGCGGGAGGAACCTGGACCGCGAACTCCGTCAGTGGATTGGGATGGATTGCGGTGGCGTTAGTCATCTTTGCCGGCTGGAACCCTTACAAAGCGATTATGGGTTCGATGATTTTTGGCGCGTTACGCGTATTGCGTTTCTACATCCCCAAACAATCTTTTGCTATACCAAACTCGGTCTATGGTGCTCTGCCTTTTGTCGTGACCGCCATGGTGATTATCTTTACTTCTATATACAATTCCAAAGAAGTGCAGCAACCCAGCGGCTGTGGGGTGAACTACGATCGAGAAGAACGATAGAGAAGACCCATCTTTATAGATAAAACAAATAAATAATATTGTGGTTATGATGTTTTTTCATAAAGAGTCCAAGTGACTTAAAACGACATTTCATATGCTTGCATGTTTTTTCAGCGCTTGTTACAATCCTCCTCGTAGTATTAGCGAGGAGGATTTTTATATGACCATTGATGTAGAAAAAATCGGCTTGCGTGCCGAAGAATTATTTCGTAGTGGTGGTTACTATTGTTCCGAAGCTGTTGTTGCTTCTTTCCGAGATTGTTTAGAATTGCCCATACCGGAAGAAATGGTTTCCATGGCGGCAGGATTTCCTGTAGGGATTGGCCGTGCTAAATGTTTGTGCGGAGCTGTCTCCGGTGGAGTGATGATGTTAGGTTATTTCTTCGGCCGTCGTGGACCCTCTACTCCCAATGCGAACGAAGTCAACCAGACCTTTGCGTTGACCAAAGAATTGCACGATTATTTTCAAGCAGAACATGGGGCATTATGCTGCCGAATCCTAACTCGAGGTATGGATATGGCATCTGGTGAGCATAAAAAACAGTGCGTTTCTTTTACCGGTGAAGTGGCTAGAAAAGTAGCTACTATGGTCGCCAGAGAAAAGGGATGGCCTATAGCATGAGTATCTGGCGACGAATCCCTTTGCCTATGGCAGCACTTTCTTTAGCGTTATTCTCTTTAGGAAATCTGTGGGGAACAGCCATACCATTCCTTCGAAATGGCTTAGGTGGGATTGCGGGAGTGATACTAATTGCTTACACCATTCGCATCTTGGCGGATTTGCCTAAGTTTGCTAAGGAAATGGCGCAGCCCCCTATGGCGTCCATCTTTGCAACGTATCCAATGTCCTTCGTCCTATTCTCCACTTATCTCAAGCAATGGGTACCTGTGTTAGCAGAACCCATCTGGTGGACGGGGCTCCTCATGCACATCTGCCTTATCCTATGGTTTACCATAAAGCACGCGTTCCCGTTTCAGTGGCGTAAAACAATGCCTTCTTGGTTTGTCTTGTATGTAGGTATCGCAACGGCAGCAGTGACCGCTCCTGCGATGAATCAAAAAACGGTTGGGACCACAGTGATATACTTTGCTATAGCTGCTTGGGTGATTCTCTTGCCCACCATAGGATATCGCTACTTGAAAGGCGATTCGCTGCCAGCACCCCTAATGCCCACTTGGGCGATTGTGGCGGCACCGACCTCCTTATGCTTGGCCGGTCTTTTGGCTTCAAATCCACAAGCACCTACGTTACTGGTTTACATCTTACAAGTCGTTGCCCTGATATGCTATTTCCTTGGGTTACCAGCCCTAAAAGGGTTAGGAAACTTGAAATTTCTCCCTGCCATATCTGCGTATACTTTTCCCATGGTCATCTCGGCCATCGCAGCTAAGAGTAGCTTAGCGTGGTTCACATCCCAAGGAGTGGAACATTTCGCTTTCGCTTGGGTGAGTCGGTTTTCCCTCTGGGTTGCAACCTTTGCCACCATTGTTGTACTCACAAGGTATGTAGTCTTTTTACTTACTCCTACCATCCCTAATCAAATAGAAAGAGGATAGCCTTAATTCGGCTATCCTCTATTACTTGGAATTAGAACAAAGAGACATACCATGTTTGAAGTGAGGTGAAAAAGTCTGGGAAGAGCAACCAAGCAGCTGCTCCTAAACTGAGAAAAGGACCCAAAGGAGAGTGGTCCGTAAGTTTTAGTTTTTGGAGCAAAATCAATATCATGAAATAGAATCCCGCAGAAAAGATACTGATGAAGAGAACGAAATTCGCTTCAGGCCAACCGAACAGAAAGGCAAAGGCCGTGAGTAGTTTAAAATCCCCCATACCCATTGCTTCGACCTTGCGAAGTCGGCTCCAAAGAAAGGCGAATAACCATGGAAGACCGGCAGTGAAGAACACAGCAGGTAGAACGGAGTGGAGGATTGTTGTGGGCTGTACTAATCGTAGGGAAAGTCCAATGAGAGCAATGGCTAAGGTAAACTGGTCTGGAATGATTTGGTATTTACCATCTGCCAGGCAGATCATCCAGAGCATTTGCATAACAAGAGCATAACACATCAACAGAAACCAATGGTCATTTAAACCACCTAACAACCAGCCACTGAAAGCTAACACAAGAGCACTACCCCATAACCAAGGTTGGGAGCGCCAGCGAACCTCATTGGCCGGCAGAGAATCCTCTTCGCCAAGCTCAGTGAACCAGGACGCCGGTAAATGATTTAAAAGCCAAAAAGAGAGAATACCTTGGCCTAACCCAAGGATGGCAAACAGAATATTCATCCAATCCCCCCTCTCTAAATGGATGACAAGACTTTCTTTTTCGGAGTCAGTATATCAAAGAAATCCCATAGAAGCAATGAAAACCTCCGTTTTTTGCTATTGACGAAAGCAAGGAAATAAGTGTACAATGAGAATAATATCTAGATTACAAAGGAGTGTGCTACCATGTTCAACCCCAAATACCTCGATTGGTTCCTCTTAGCTCAAGAAACCGTGACTTCCGTTGATGGTGGTACCTCTGCATTTACTGATATTCTACAACGTTATGGTGCGTTTTTTCCGCTTTTTCTGGGTTTAATCGTCATAGCGCTAAGACGAAAATTCTTCCCAGATTCTAAGGATAAGAAATAAGCATCCTGGTCGAATCCAATCATCAGATTCAAAGGAGATGGTGCCATGTCTGTGGTCGTACGTGCCAGAGGAAAAATAAATTTTACCTTAGATGTTTTGGGGAAACGTCCCGATGGTTTTCATGAAGTTTCCATGGTGATGCAGAGTATATCTTTGCATGATGTGCTATCGTTTCAGCCCAGTGATTACCTGGAGCTTATTTGGGATCCGCGTGGAAGCAGACCGCCCATGCTGGCATTGGATGAAAGCAACGATATTCTTCGTGCAGCAAGGCGACTGAAAGAAATAAGTGGCAGCCGACGTGGCGCTGCTATTTGGTTAGATAAACAACTACCTATTGCATCCGGATTGGGTGGAGGTTCAGCCGATGGCGCAGCGACTTTGGTGGGGCTTAATCGTCTTTGGCAACTGAATTATACCGATGAAAATCTCATGCAAATCGCGGCTCAGTTGGGTTCGGACATGCCTTTTTGCATTGTTGGAGGAACGGCTGTAGCCAGTGGCCGTGGTGAAATCATCAAGCAACTCCCTTTTGCAGGGATTTGGCATCTAGCAATGTTTAAACCACCACAAGGAATCTCAACAAAACTGGTATACACATCACTGCAAACCAACAAAGTCCCCTCACCGGTAACAGAGCTCATGGTGAAGAGCATCAAGGCAGGAGAACAAGCAAAACTTCCTGAACTTATGAGTAATCACCTGGAAAGTGTCACCTTTTCCATGATGCCGGAGTTACAACAGTTAAAAGAGACCCTCATTTTTGCCGGAGCAGAAAAAGCAATGATGAGTGGTAGTGGCCCAACCGTGTTTGCAATCACACAAGATTTGGAACTAGCAAAAAAACTGGTGCAGGAACATACCCCTTCTGGCTGGTGGAGTAATGTGTGCCAAACGTCACCGATTGGTTGCGAATTTGTGGAAGACATCACAGAGGAATAAAAGCTCGCTCGAGGTTTCGCCCTCGAGCTTTTTCTTGACTTCCCGGACATTTCTTGTATAATGAAATACGAATGTTCGTTATGAGTCTGATTAGGGAACGAACGGAAATTCTGAGAGGAGATCAAAATATGGATAGAATACGTCGCAACGACCGCATCGTGATCATTACAAAATATCTCTTGGATCATCCGGGGCAATTAATTCCCTTATCACAATTTACCCAATTATTGAGTTCGGCAAAATCTAGCATCAGTGAAGACTTGACCCTCATCAAAGAGACCTTTCAGCAAATGAATTTAGGTTCTGTTGAAACACAGACCGGAGCTGCAGGAGGGGTCTTATATACTCCTCGTTTTAGCCGTGAAGAGGCCTTGAGTTTGGCCGACGAGTTGTGCAATCTCATACATCAGCCCGACCGTATTTTGCCTGGAGGTTTTTTATACCTGACCGATTTAATTGGGAACCCCACTTACATGCAACAAGTTGGATTATTTTTTGCGCAAAGATTCCGTAGTTTAAAACCAGACCTTATTGCTACTGTGGAAACTAAAGGTATCCCCATTGGTTTGATGACTGCTCGCCAGCTTAATGTCCCCTTAGTCATTGTGCGAAGTGATAGTCGGATCAGCGAAGGAACCAGTATTGGAATCAACTATATTTCGAACAGTCAGAGACGACTGGCCACCATGTCTTTACCCAAACGAGCTGTCAAACCAGGAGCAAGGGTCTTGTTCTTAGATGATTTCTTGCGTGGGGGTGGAACAGCGAAAGGTATATTGGACTTAATGACCGAGTTCCAGGCAACTTGTGTTGGCATGGGCTTTTTGGTGAGTGACAGCAGTACTCGGAAAGCAATAGACCGCTATACCTCTTTACTGAAACTCGAGTTTGTGGACTATGAGAGTAAAACCTTACGGATGGTTCCGGGAGATTGGGTTCAAGAAAGTGGTAGTTTAGACTTAAAGTATGTAGATTTACGCAAGGAATAAGAAAAGCCATCTTGCTTTTTTATGGATTGTACGATATAATCCATGGGTCATAGGCGTGATACGCCAACGCTTTGCAGGTACGACGAGATTCTCGTCCGGTCATAAAACCACCTTGTCAAAGACAACTCTCTGTAAAACGAAAGGAGTTCTTTATTATGGAAAGAGCACAATTACAAGCAGTCTTAAGAGCCAAGAGTGGCACCAATGCCTCTCGCGCCTTACGCAACACCGGTATGGTTCCGGCTGTTCTTTATGGCGAGAATGTACCGAACGGATCGATGCAAATCAGTGTGAACAATTATGAATTTGAACGAGCCATTGCAAAGCATTCTTCCGATGGCTTATTCGATTTACATGTGGAAGACCAAGTCTACACTGTACATATTTCGGAAATTCAAAAACATCCGGTGAAACGCACCTTTTTGAATATTGACTTACATCAAATCGAGATGAACGTCATTCAATCCTTTAGAGTTCCAGTCGTTTTTGTTGGCAGCCCGATTGGTGTCAAAGAGGGTGGAATTTTAGAAATTCATCATCATCATGTAGAAGTCACATGCTTACCCAATGATTTACCGGAAAAAATCGAACACAACATTGCTGCCCAAGGGTTAGGTGGCGTTGTGTATGCCAAAGATTTGGCCATGCCAACAGAGATCGGAAGAGCGTCGTGTAGGGAAAGAGTGTAGATCTCGGTGG
>CALCNS010000334.1 GCA_937897315.1 uncultured Bacillota bacterium | reverse complement strand
TAACAGTAATTGATAATGTTGACTTAATGTAGCTAGCTTTTCGGCGACTCTCTGCACCGTTTCTCCGCTGATTCCCGTGTCAATTTCATCAAAAATGACAATAGGAATATCTCCTTGTAACATTACACTGCGCAGAGCCAGCATGATTCGTGATAACTCTCCCCCGGAAGCTATTTTTAGCAAAGGCTTTGCTGGTTCACCAATGTTGGTGGAGATGAAGAATTCACAGCGTTCCAAGCCATCAGCAGACCATTTGGTGGTCACCTCCTCTGCGTGACCGGAAAAGACAATCTCGAAACGACATTTCGGCATTTCCAAGTCTGCACATTCTTTCATGACAGCTTGACTCAGTTTTCCTGCCAATTGCTTTCTCGAATGACTGAGTCGTAACCCGATTTCCGCTAACTTCTTCTCTTCTGATTTTAGTTTGGCTTCCAAAGCCGTGATTGCTTGATCGTTGTTTTCGGCCGATGAAATCTTTTGGTGGATGATATCATAATAAGCTAAAATATCGCGGATGCGATTCCCGTATTTTCGCTTTAATTGGGAAATCTGGCTTAAACGCTCTTCCACAGATTCCAGAGCATGAGGATCTTCTTCCAAGCGATCCTTGTATTTTACTACATCGGTAGAGATCTCCTCCAAAGTATAGAAGCAGGACTCCAACTGGGCAGAAGTCTCAGATAATTCCGAGTCCGATTGTAATACGGTTTCAATCTCTCGTAAGGCGATTCGAAGAGCAGAGAGGACCCCATAAGAGCCGGGTCGATCTTCCTCCAATAGGGAATAGACTCGCTCTAAAGAGGCTTTATTTTTCTGGATGTGAGTCAGTCGTTTTCGTTCACTGAGTAGACGTTCCTCTTCGTCGGGATGAAGCGCTGCAGCTTGAATTTCTTTGGCTTGATATTGCCAAAGCTCCATCATTTGTAAGCTTTCACGCTCGCCCAAACGAAGTTGCTGTAATTCCTTCGAAGTATCACGCCATATTCGATATTGGTCTTTGTAACGACGCAATAAATCGCGGTGTTCGGCATCTCCCGTTTGATCCAGAAACATCAAGTGATTTTTGGGGTTGAATAATTGTTGATATCCGTGCTGACCATTTATTTCGATGAGGGAGTCGGAACATTCTCTCAGAATACTCAAACTAACCGGCTTCCCGTTAATGCGAATCTGACCTTTTCCTTTGAGATTTAGCTCTCTCCAAATAGAAACTTGATCAGAGTCTTCGTCGATGAGTTCATATTGGGATAAGATACGGCTCAGTGAACTGTCTTCACGAAAACTAAAGTATCCGGTTACAGACATCGACTCTTTGCCATTGCGAATCGACGTGGTATTGCCTCTAGCCCCCAGCAAAAAAGCGATGGCATCAAGTAAGATCGATTTACCTGCGCTGGTGTCTCCGGTGAAGACCGTCATTCCTGGTTGCAGAAGAAGCTCCATGGACTCAATCAGAGCAAAATTCTCAATCATCAACTGCTCTAACATCATCTACTCCATAATTTCGTATAACTTAGCAACAAAAGCTTCCACTTGGTTTTCTTCTCGTAGGATGATTAAGATGGTATCATCTCCAGCAAGTGTACCAACCACATGTTCCCAGCCCATCGCATCCAACAGAGCAGCAATGCTGTGCGCGTTGCCAGGCATCGTCCGCATCACAATGAGATTACCTGCATGGTCAATGGATACTAAGTTGTCAAGAAGTGCTCGTTTGACCTTGTCCAATGAAGGGGTGATCTGTCCCACGACGCCTGGAAGCGCATAACGGGAGCGGCCATTGTCCATGGTGATTTTCAATAAGCCCAATTCTTTAATATCACGACTGATGGTGGCCTGGGTAACCACTAAGTGGTACCTTTGACGCAACAATTCCACCAATTCCTCTTGAGTTTCCACAGCATGGGTTTTGACAAGTTGACGGATTAATGTTAAGCGTTTACCTTTCATGGTTACCTTCCTCCTGTCTTCAGTATGGGTTGATGGCTAAAATATTCTTTCATGATGCTATATAGGTGATCCGAATCCAACTCCAGCTGTTGTAGTAATTGGGTTACTTTACCTTGTGGGATAAAGTGATCTGGGATCCCAAGTGAGCGTATTAAGCCCTGGTAATTCTTAGTTTGCAAAAATTGGGAGATGGTCGACCCAAAGCCGCCCAGGAGGGTATTCTCTTCAATGGTCAAAATGGAATGAGTCTGTTCTAGTAAGGGAAGTAATAAATCTTCATGGAGTGGTTTCACTTGTCTGATTTGTATGAGGCCTACATCCAGGCCATCTTCGTTTCGAAGTCGTTCCAAGGCCTTATAAGCGCTTAGCCCTACCGGTCCCGTCGCCAATACCATATGGGTTCGGGATGGAAAGACCACCTGCGGTTCCGAGACTTGATGAGAAGTATTTCTTATGAGCTCTTTGCATTCAGGATGATACAAAGTCTTGGGGTACCGTATCGCCACTGGGGCGTGAAGACTGAATGCATATTTCATTAAGGGTAAAATGTCTTCCGGTTGGGTTGCAGCCAAAATCGTCAGATTCGGGATCAAGCGTAGGTAGGTCAGGTCAAAAACGCCGTGATGTGTTTCGCCATCTTCGCCAACCAACCCTGCTCGGTCCAACATGAGGATAACGGGCAATTGCTGCATAGCGATATCTGTGATGATTTGATCAAAACCTCGTTGTAAGAATGTAGAATAAATGGCTACAACCGGATGAAGTCCTTGAGTGGCTAATCCAGCAGCGAAAGTAATTGCATGTTGTTCGGCGATGGCGACATCAAAAAAACGTCGAGGATGGACTTTGGCAAATGGAGCTAATCCTGTTCCATCGGGCATCGCAGCGGTGACTGCCACCAGTTTTGGATCTTCCTCCGCCAAAAGCAACATAGAAGTACTGAAAGCTTGAGTAAACAAAGGTTCAGACCAGCTTTTTGCTACACCGGTTTGGACATCAAAGGGTCCAGGTCCGTGAAATAGACTGGGTTGCTTCTCAGCCAGTTCGTAACCTTTTCCTTTTTTCGTCACCACATGTAACAAAACAGGTGTTTGTGAACGTTTGGCTAGTTCAAGGGCTTCCAGCAAATGCTCAAAATTATGTCCGTCTATAGGGCCTAAATAAGTAAAACCCAACTCCTCAAAAAGCATTCCGGGTACCAATAATTGCTTAATCGATTCTTTGAAGCGATTGATGACGCGAATGGTGGATTTTCCAAAGGTTGGAATGCGTTCCAAGACACTGCGAGTTCCCTCTTTGGTCTTGTAATATTGTGGTGCAGTGCGCAACCGGTTTAAATATTCGGATAAAGCACCTACATTTTCCGAGATGGACATTTCATTGTCATTTAGGATGACGGTCATCTTGGTCTTACTGCGCCCGGCATGATTAAGGGCTTCAAAAGCCATGCCACCTGTCATGGAGCCATCACCGATAATGGCTGTGACATGATACTTCTTTTTCTGAACATCTCGTGCCAAAGCCATTCCCAAGGCAGCAGAAATGGAAGTGGAACTGTGACCGGTATCAAAATGGTCGTGTTCACTTTCGCTACGTTTGGGGAATCCACTAATCCCCCCCATTTGACGTAAACTGATAAAACCACCATAACGCCCGGTTAATAACTTATGTACATAACTTTGATGCCCAACGTCCCAGATTACTTTATCACGAGGAGATTGGAACACCGTATGATAGGCTATGGTCAATTCGACTACCCCTAAATTCGATGCCAAATGTCCTCCGGTTTGTGATACCGTTCGAATTAAGTAGTCGCGAACTTCGGAAGCCAATACCTGCAAGTCAGAGACTTCCATGGATTTTAAGGCTTGGGTAGTAATGTTGGGTAAAAAACGATAAGCCATGGCAGACCTCACATGGCAAAGCCAACAGCCAAACCGAGAAAAGCACCGGCCAACACCTCAATCGGTGTATGTCCGATAATCTCTTTTAATTGTCGGATTTGCAATTCTTGTAGATCAGGGATTTGCAAGATGATGTAATTCAGAATTTTGGCTTGATCCCCTGCCGCCCGACGAACACCGGATGCGTCATACATAACGATGGTTGTCATGGTTGCAGAGATTGCGAATGCGCCACTATCTAGCCCAATCAGTCGTCCGGCCATGACCGTGATTGCCATCATCGCTGCTGTATGCGAACTAGGCATTCCACCCGATCGGTTCATCAAACGCCAGTTCCAGCGCCTTTCTAGTAAATAGTAAACCAGTACCTTTGATAATTGAGCTAAAAAGGCTGCAATAAAAGCAGCACCAAGGTATCGATTCGCAAGAAATTCCTGAAAGCCGTTCACATCATCACCACAATCTCATTTTTATTGGTTACGATTTTTCAATCGAGCAAATAATTCTCTCAATTCTGAAGTATTGGCTGGTATATTCGCTAGTTGTTGTTGCAGGAGTACGTATTCCTCATCTAATATTTGTTGCGTTCTCTCTACACCGTAACACTCCGTATACGTCCATTTATGTTTTTCTGCGTCCTTACCAATGGTTTTACCTAGTTGCCGAACATCCCCAATGGCGTCAAGTAAGTCATCTTGTATTTGAAAAAACAAACCGAATCTCTGACCAAGTTGTTGCCATTGCTCCAGTACAGGGTTGCTTTGATTGGCCAGGACTGCACCAAAGTGGAATGCCGCTTCCAATAGGGCTCCGGTCTTTAACGAATGCATACGTAGCAAACGTTCGATACTTCGGTTCTTCTCCGCCTGCATATCGAGAATTTGACCCCCAACCATACCATAACGTCCGGAGGCTGAACTCAGTATCTTCATTAAAGTTACGGTCTGTTCAGCGGAGTAATCCTGTTGCTCATAACCCTTAGATAACAACCGGAACGCTTCTGTGAGTAAGGCATCACCGGCAAGCAAAGCGGTCGCTTCTCCAAAGACCTTGTGGTTAGTGGGTTTACCGCGCCGAAGATCATCATTGTCCATACATGGTAAATCATCGTGTATCAATGAATAAGTGTGGATACACTCTAAGGCTAAAGCCGGATAGATTGCTGAACGCCAGTTCTTTTTATGAGCCTCAACGACCAGACAAGGAATGATAGCTCGAATTCGTTTTCCTCCAGCCAATAAGCTGTATGACATGGCCAAGTCAATTTCAGAGAGATCCGGTGGGGTTTGGGAAAATAACTCGGTGGCCAGTTGCTCCATCACATGAATGATTTGGCTTGGTGATTCCATCATGAAAGAGACTCCTCTGTAAAAGGTTGAAGGAGCAGTTCGCCATTGGCTCCAAAAGTAATCTTTTCTACTTTCTGCTGAGCTAGGGTTAATTCCTGCTGGCATAACCTTGCTAATTGTACACCTTCTTCAAAAACCGCCATGGCATCTTGAAGAGACAGCGTTCCACTCTCTAATTGTCTGACGATGGAATCTAAGCGCACCAAAGCCTCTTCAAAGCTAATATTTTCTTTCTTTTTAGGCATGAT
>CALCNS010000333.1 GCA_937897315.1 uncultured Bacillota bacterium | reverse complement strand
TGGAGACGTGAATAGAATGCCAATCGTAGTAGGCGTACGTTTTAAAAGCGCCGGGAAAATCTATTATTTCTATCCGATGCAAATTGATGCATCAGTAGGGGATCGTGTTATTGTGGAAACATCCCGTGGAGTAGAAATGGGAGAATTAGTATTAGCTCACCGTCAAGTAGAATTAAATACAACCAACACTCCTTTGAAACCAATTTTGCGAAAAGCAACCGAGAAAGATGTAGCTCAGTGGGAAGAACTTCGAACGGAAGAGAAAAAAGCGTTGTCCGTTTGTCAAGAAAAAATTCGAAATCACAATTTAGAAATGAAACTTGTCGATGTAGAGTATGCATTCGATCGTAGTAAATTGACTTTCTATTTTACCGCTGAAGGCAGAATTGATTTCAGAGAGTTGGTGCGAGATTTAGCTTCCGTCTTCCATACCCGAATTGAATTGCGTCAAATCGGGGTGCGCGATGAAGCAAAAGCGTTGGGTGGATTAGGGCCTTGTGGTCGTTCTATATGCTGTGCAACCTTTTTGGGGGATTTCGTTCCGGTTTCGATTAAGATGGCGAAAGAACAAAATCTATCCTTGAATCCTGCTAAAATCTCCGGTATTTGTGGGAGACTGTTATGTTGTTTGAAATACGAATCCGAAGGATATGGTATGGAAGGGCTTGATGTCCCTGAACTCGGAAGTATGGTTGTGACCACCATGGGTGAGGGGGTTGTGACACATATTCGAACCAACAAGGGAGTTGTACGAGTTCGTTTGACCGAAACCAATAAAGAAAAAGATTTTTCGTTGGATGAAGTGGTGTTGGTTAGCCCACAGAAAAACTGTGAGGAGTGCAAAAAGCATAGTTCTATCTATCTCGAGGAGGATGAGGAGGATCCGATTGGAAAGGGAAATCACTCCTAATAGAGTACGGATGGACATGTATCGAAAAGAACACGAACGCATCGATTTATTGAGCGACTGCGATGCCATGATTTTACAAGACCCACATTCATTCTGCTTTGGAATGGATGCGGTCTTGTTGTCGTACTTTTCTACTTTAAAAGCACATGATCATATTTGTGAGTTTGGCACGGGAACTGGCATCGTACCCATTATTTTGAGTAGAAGAAATCCAACGATTCGGGCAATCGCATTTGAGATTCAAAAAGACACGGCCAACATGGCACATCGCTCGGTCTTAATGAATGGTTTTCAACATCAGATTTCTATCCTTCATGAAGATTTCTGTCGAGCAGAAGAGCTCTTTGGCCCGGGTTCGTTTGATTTGGTCATTGCGAACCCTCCTTATGGTGCGAGAGGGCAAGGACTAATCAATCCCATACAGGAGAAAGCCTTAGCAAGACATGAGCTGACGGTTTCTTTAGAACAATGGCTCTTTGTCGCCTCTCGTTTGCTAAAAACCAAAGGTCGACTGGCGATGGTTTATAAACCTCAACGATTACCCGAACTAATTGTTCTTCTTAAAAAACACCGCCTCGAACCGAAAAGACTCATCTTCATTCAGTCGTTTGCGCGTCAGGAACCCCATTTGATTTTCCTTGAATCTGTGAAAGATGCCGGGAGTGAATTGAGAGTGGAACCTACATGTATCATCTATGAGGATAACGGATCATATACGAAAGAATTGTTGAATATTTACAAAGGAGCTGGGCGTTTTGAACGAAGAACCTAGATTATTTCTAGTTGCTACACCGATTGGAAACTTAGAGGATATTAGCTTAAGGGCACTCAGAATCCTAAAAGAAGTCGATTGGATTGCAGCAGAAGACACTCGGCATACAGGGCTTTTATTGAAGCATTTTGAGATTAAAAAACCGATGATTAGTTATCGCGAGCATAACCAGAATCAGGCAGGATCGCAAATCATGACACTATTGAGCGAAGGGCAGAAAGTCGCTTTGGTTAGTGATGCTGGAATGCCGGGAATATCGGACCCTGGAGTACATTTGGTTCGGTTGGCCATGGATAACCAAGTTCCTTACACCATTATTCCCGGTGCGAGTGCGGGAATCTCAGCCCTCATTTTGTCGGGTCTCAATACGGAGCGTTTTACTTTCGAAGGCTTTTTGCCAATCAAGAACAATATCCGTTTAAAACGCTTGAAAGAAATCGCTCAGGACAAAAGAACACTGATTCTCTATGAAGCTCCACATCGTATCATGAAAACACTACTCGACCTCAAGGCGCATATCCAGCAGAATCGACAGGTTGTGTTGGTCCGCGAGATGACCAAAATTCATGAGGAAGTTGTCAGAGGGAATGTAGATGAACTTATAGAATGGGCGAATCATCGAAACGTGAAAGGTGAGATTGTTTTGTTGTTGGAAGGGGCACAACAAGAGGTGGTATCACTTCCGGATAATTTTGAGTTGCGAGACGAACTCATGGTTTTACTTTCCAA
>CALCNS010000332.1 GCA_937897315.1 uncultured Bacillota bacterium | reverse complement strand
CCGAAACGTGACTGGAGTTCAGACGTGTGCTCTTCCGATCTCGCAAGGTTTCAACCATGTAGTGGACAATGGCTTCTTGGGTCGCTCGGGGCACGTGTAAGTACAATGCTTTATCGTCTATTTGTCGACCATTGTTCAGACAGTCTTGTGTGAAGGGAACCAACTCTTCTTTCAAAGCTGTAAAAAAGTGGTTATACTTTGCAATCGTCATCCCTTCTTCGTTATCGTCGAGCAATGTAGCAAAGTATTCGGTATCTTTCACACCTCGATAGGACAAAGAAGATTTCACATCATTAAGAAAGCGTTCTAAGTGAGGGGCAAACGAAGCATAATCATTGCATCGCTTGGCTTCTTCCCAGACCCGTGCAATAATAGATCGATTTCTTGCTGCTTGAACATATTCCTCGGCAGGAATGTAGCGAATTTTATTGATATTCTTTAAGTATTTTTTGGCCGAGAGTTGGTCGACTGCATCGAATTCCCCCTCGGCGATTTCTTCCAAGAGTGCAATGTTAGCCGGATCCATCTGGTAAGCAAAATGCTCACCGGCTAAGTCGCCTTGGATCTGGGCTCGATACTGTACACTTTTTCGTGGAGCTTCCGTGGCTGCATCCCATCCGATGAGAAAACCAATATAACGTTGAGTGGCAATTTTGCGTTGATACATTCGGAAACGTTGAAGGGTTGTTTCTTTGTTCATAGGTATCCTCTCCTTATTGTTTATGATATGCCCCATACCAGCCAGATAAATACATACCCTATCAAAACGGCGGTTAAAGTAAAGGGAACACCAATTTTTAGAAAATCTTTAAGACGTACATGTTCGCCATTTTTGCGCAATATGCCTATGGCTGTGATGTTGGCGGAAGCACCAATGGGTGTTAGATTCCCGCCTAAGGTTGCACCGGATAGTAAACCAAAATAGAATACATAAGGGGGAACGCCGGCACCATGGTTCATGAGAGCAGCAATGGATTGTACGACCGGCAGCATGGTTGCAACATAAGGAATGTTATCAACGAAAGCAGATAAGAAAACCGAGGCGAAGACGATAAGAGTATACAACAAGAATGGATTGTCTCCAGCCGCATGGAAGAATAACTGCGCTATGGCATCGATCACCCCTGCAGCGCGGATGCCTTCAATGACAATGAACAGGCCAAACAATAAAAGTAAGGTTTCTTTGTCCAAATCCTTCCATAGTTCTTTCCAAGGAGAGATGCTTTTTCTCAGGAAACTGGCACGAAGGAAACCAATGAAGCAGAGTGCAATACAAATCAGTCCACTCCGTAAGGAGTATAGAACAGCGAAAATGGGGTTGGTAGGCAAAGGCAAAAACGATGCCACGATGAGTAGTAAAACGGTCATGATTAAGAGTAATGTTGGGAAGCCATCTTCAACATGGGTTTCTACATGTGCGGTAATCCGCGTTTTTTCTTTGCGAAACAAGAATAACAAAATAAACATGGAGGCCAAGGCACCGAGCTCTACAGCCCAGAAGATACCGGGTTTCCCTTGCATCCAGAAGAAATCGAAAAAGCTCATTTGAGCAAAACCACCTAACAAGATGCTGGTTGTATCGCCCACTAAGGTGGCAGCTCCTTGTAAATTGGAAGAAACGGCAATAGCGATGAGCACGGGTACTGGCGAAATACGGAGTTTGCGGCTAATGGCTAACCCTATGGGGGCGACCATGAGCACAGTGGCTACATTGTCAACAAAAGCACTGATGACTCCAGCAAATAGGGCTAAAGCAGTCACCGCCAGCTGGATGTTAGGGACCTTGGTGATGAGGATTTCTGCCAAGCGTAAGGGCATTTTGCTTTCAATGAACAAAGTGACAATGCCCATTGTTCCGCCAATCATCAATAATACATTGTAATCAACCGCTCGTAATGCCGAGGGAAAATCAAGAGGGAAAAATCCCGCATATCCCAATACGATAAATAGACTAGCAGAAAGAAGGACAACCTTAGAGCGATATTTCGGGAGGGTCAGCATGAGTAAATACGTGATGATAAATAATGTAGTAGCAAGAATCATATAACTCCTCCTATGCTTTTGCTAAGTTTTTATCGTCGCTTTACTTCTCTTTTCGCTCAGGAAATACCTTCCTGAAGAGGGAAACATCCAAATTTAGCAGCAGGAGATAAACCACTCCTTCACGAAATATTTAATTTAGTTTACTGTATATTTTTATGGGAAGTGAGGTGGCAACCATGGAACATCGACCCGGTGATTTTTTGGCATGGTTTAAAATCATCGCTGCTTCGGTATTTTTGTTTTGGGGTTTAAACAACATTGAGGTGCTATGGAGCGGAGTATTGGTGTTCTTGCAGGTTATTGCTCCCTTTGTTTTGGGCTTTGCCATCGCTTTCATGATGAATATTCCCATGAAATTCAATGAACACTTGTTGTTCGCCCAACTCAGGATTCCTATGCCCGAATGCTTGAAGCGTCCTCTGGCCTTGTTGATTACCGTCATCATGATATTGGGTATACTCTCTATTGTGATGGTTTCGGTCATTCCCGAACTTATGACCACGATGCGACTCTTACGCAACAATCTACCTCAGTATTTTGAGAAAACACAAGATTGGTTGGAACAGTTATTGGCCACTTGGCAGTATCAAGATGCCGTGCGCTGGGTAGAAAGCTTAAAGTTCGATTGGAATCAGATATTCAATAATATCACTGAGATGGTACGAGCTTCCTTGGGAGGGATTTTTAACTCCACCGTTTCTGTGGTTACTTCCATCTTCAGCGGAATGATTACCTTTATCTTATCATTGGTTTTTGCCGGTTATATGCTGATGCAAAAAGAAACACTACGCAAACAGTTATCTAAATTACTATATGCTTATGCAACTCCGGAACATAGTCAAACGACCTTGGAAATTTTAGCGCTTAGTCAAAAAATCTTTTCCAGTTTCATTGCCAGGCAGTTTTTGGAAGCGGTAATTTTGGGCATGCTCTTCTTAGTCTTCATGCTGATATTCCGTTTCCCTTATGCTCTTGTGATTTCCATGTTTATCGGATTTGCTTCGTTAGTACCCGTTTTTGGTGCTTTTATCGGCTTGTTTATTGGGTTTTTCCTCATTTTACTCGTCAATCCGATCCAAGCGTTTTGGTTCAATGTCCTTTTCCTAATCATCCAGCAAATTGAAGGAAATCTAGTGTATCCCAAAGTGATGAGCACTCGTATTGGTCTGCCATCGATATGGGTTTTATTAGCAGTAACCATTGGTGGAAGCTTATTTGGAATCCTGGGTATCCTTCTGTTTATACCCCTTGCTTCTGTGTTTTATACATTGTTGCGGCGAGAAGTGCATCGGAAGCTAGGTGAAAAAGATGTACCGATTCAAGTCATTACGCAACCCCCCGTTGTAGATGTTGCCCTACTGGGACCTTCGACCGAACCACCCTGCGAGGAGGAACCTCCACATGAAGCGTAGGATATCCTGCCGGGTCTGTAACGAAGAGGGAGTATGCCGTGATGACCTAAGCAGAGAAGAAGTGCTTCATACTTGGATTGAACCGTTTGTTGACCATTATCAACTGGACTTAAGCGGGTTACTGGGATTTATGTTTACACCTAAATTGGCTTTAAGTCAATATGGAGCGGAGTTTCTGCGACGCAAAAATGGGCAGTCTTACATTCTCATCTCCGAAGAAATGTGGGAAAATGCTCAGACTCGTCTGATCGATTTGCGTATAATGCAAAACACTTTGCAGCACGAATTGGCTCATGTTCACAACAATAATAGCCTGCAAACACTTGCAGGAAAGATGATTTATATTGTGGAGGAACATCGAATCGATTGGAGCTTCATGATGTTCCGTTTTTGGGACGAGTTCTTCGCTGCTCAACTGGCTGCAGCATCTGAACCACCTGGTCTATTGCAATCGAAAATGACCGGCATTTTAACGGAAGCCAGGTTGTTAGCTCGCACGATGAATGGTTTTCACTCGGAACGTCATCGAGAACGGGAGCAACATATGCAATCTCTTTTTTTGGCTTGTGTGTATTTGGCAGGGAGTTACTCGGGGAATGAGGAGTTGCGACTGGCTATTTTGGAAGGGAGTTTGCGAAAAAGCGTTTTCGTGCGATCCATATGCAAAGTGGCAGAGACCGGTGAGCGCATGCTTCAGACGTATCCGTTTACTCATTATCGAGCCATGCTCCCTTTGGCAGAAGCATACCTGCATTTTTGTCAGGAGATGGATCGCACGTATCGGCCCTTGTGGCGCAGAATCGTATCACCACTAAAAGTAGGAAAATTAATGGCATTTGATTAGAATGGCTTGATAACTCAGGCCATTCTTGCCTTTTATGCAAAAATAGGTTACAATATTAAGTACGTGATTTTTACACAGATTGGTTGCAGTCCAACAATTCACACGGTACAAGAGGAAAGGGGTTTGTCAATGGAAGTGAATCATCAGGAATACTATGCTCCCTTCGAAGCCATTTTAGCGGAATATCGGGGAGAACCATCACAGCTCATCCCGTTATTGCAAAAATTGCAGGGGGCTTATGGATATTTACCTCAGGATATCATTGTTCGCTTGTCCGAACGAACCGGTATAAAAGTACCCGAAATCTTGGGAGTAGCGACATTCTACTCGCAATTTCGCTTAACCCCCATGGGAAAACACGTCATCAAACTATGTCATGGTACCGCTTGTCATGTCAACGGGGCCGATAACATTGGAGCGGCGCTTTGTGACGAGCTGGGCATCGGGCTAGATGAAACCACCGAAGATGGATTGTTTACCATTGAGACGGTGGCCTGTTTGGGCTGCTGTTCCTTAGCTCCGGTCATGATGGTGGATGGAGAAGTACACGGGCGTTTAACTCAGGATAAGGCACGCAAAGTAATTCGCGAGATTAAAAAGCAGGAGGTGTCGGCACAATGAAGGTCATCGTTGGGTTAGGGAGCTGCGGCATTGCGGCCGGCGGTATGAAAGTCTACGATAAACTCTACGAGCTCATTGAAAATCATCCCAAACTGGACGTTTCTTTGACGTCTACCGGTTGTATGGGGATGTGTTTTGCCGAACCTTTGGTAGAGATTCAAGATGATCACGGAAGTGCGGTCTATGGTTTATTAGATGAGCGTTCCGCAGCCGAAGTCTTCCGCACACATATTTTACAAGGATCCCCTCTGGAGAAATACATTGTCAAATCCGAAACGGAGCAGTGTGCCGACGATTCTTTTTTTGATAAACAAGTACGTATTGTGTTAGCTCGTTGCGGTGCAATCAACCCAGAAAGCATTGAAGATGCGCTTAGCATGGAAGCTTATGAGGGTTTACGAAAGGCTCTGACCAAGAAGCCTTCAGAAGTTGTAGAGGAAGTCTTGCAGAGCGGTCTGCGCGGTCGCGGGGGTGCGGGATTCCCCACCGGTCTTAAGTGGAAATTTGCGATGAATTCGGTGGCGGATCAAAAGTATATAATCTGCAATGCAGACGAAGGCGACCCGGGTGCGTTTATGGATCGCTCGGTTTTGGAGGGAGATCCGCATTCGGTCATTGAAGGGATGATTATCGGCGGTTATGCCATAGGGGCTAGCAAAGGTGTGATTTATGCTCGTGCAGAGTATCCTATTGCCATAAAACGGTTGGAAATTGCGATTCAACAAGCGAAAGAATATGGATATTTGGGTCAGAATATTTTCGGCTCCGATTTTAGTTTTGAGCTCAGCGTGATGCAGGGTGCTGGGGCATTTGTTTGCGGTGAAGAAACGGCGCTGATGGCTTCGGTAGAAGGTCAAAGGGGAATGCCACGCATTCGTCCGCCTTTCCCGGCAGAAAAAGGCTTATTTGGTAAACCCAGTAACATTAACAATGTAGAAACCTTAGCGAATATTGGCTGGATTTTACGAAAAGGTGCCAAGGAATTTGCTAAATATGGGACCGAAAAAAGCAAGGGCACTAAGGTGTTTGCTTTGGCAGGAAAAATCAAGCGCGGTGGTTTGGTGGAAGTGCCCATTGGTATGACCATTCGAGAAGTCATCAACGAAATCGGTGGAGGTTCTTCCTCTGGGAAACCCATTAAAGCCGTTCAGTTGGGTGGACCTTCCGGAGGTTGCATCCCGGCAGAGCTGTTCGACACAGCGATAGATTATGATACCTTAGCTGCCACCGGAGCGATTATGGGTAGTGGCGGTATGATTGTCATGGACGAAGAGAATTGCATGGTCGATATAGCCCGTTACTTTTTAGACTTTACCCAAAAGGAAAGTTGTGGGAAATGCACCTTCTGCCGAGTTGGCACCAAGCGCATGCTAGAAATACTCACCCGAATTACCGAAGGCAAAGGCGTTCAAGGTGATATTGAAAAGCTAGAAGTTCTGGCAGAACAAGTGCGTAAGAATTCCTTGTGCGGCTTAGGACAGACTGCCCCAAATCCGGTATTAACGACTTTGCGCTATTATCGCCACGAATACGAAGCTCATATTCAGGAACAAAAGTGCCCGTCTTTGCAATGCCGTTCCTTAATTTCGTATCGCATAGACCCTGAGCTGTGCACAGGCTGCACCATTTGTGCCCGAAACTGCCCGGTTCATTGCATCAGTGGCGAAGTACGAAAGGCTCACGTCATTAACCAAGATATTTGTACCCGCTGCGGAACATGTAAGGCTGTTTGCCGATTTGGCGCCGTTATGGTGGAGTAAGGAGGATACAATGAGTACAATACATTTCACTATCAATGGCTTAGCCTGCGAAACCGAAGCCGGGACCAATGTCTTACAAGCGGCATTACAACACGGTATCGAGATTCCTAATTTATGTAAAGATCAGCGCATGGAAGCCTTTGGTGCTTGCATGCTATGCCGAGTAGAAATCAATGGTGCGCGGGGAAATCCTTTGGCTTGTGCTACACCGGTCACAGAAGGCATGGTTATTCGCAGCGAGACCGATGCCGTCAACGAATCGAGACGCATCTGCTTGGAACTCTTGCTTTCGGAACATACTGGCGACTGCGTTGCTCCCTGTAGCATGACCTGTCCGGCTCATATTGATGTGCATCATTATATTGAGCATATTGGAAACGGTGAATATGCCAAAGCATTGCAATTAATTAAACAGCAAAACCCGTTGCCCTCTGTTTGCGGCCGGGTCTGCACTCGTCCTTGTGAAGACGAATGTCGGCGCAATTTGGTGGATGAACGCATTGGGATTAACCACTTAAAACGCTTTGCCTCCGATTACGATCGACTCAACGGCCCATTTATTCCGGAGATTGCTTCTCCCAGCGGCAAGAGAATTGCGGTCATCGGAGCAGGTCCATCCGGATTATCTTGTGCCTACTATTCGGCGATCTTTGGTCACAGCGTGACGGTTTTTGAGAAGCACGAAAAACCGGGTGGTATGTTGCGTTACGGCATTCCTTCGTATCGATTACCCCGAGAGATTTTAGATTTTGAAGTGGGTATCATCGAAAAAATGGGAGTAGAATTCCGCTATGGGGTGGAATTTGGCAAGGATGTCGATTATAAATCCTTAAAAGCTATGGGGTATGACGCTATTTTCATGGGAGTCGGTTCGCAAAAAGGATGGGAATTGGGTTGCGAAGGAGAAGATCGTTGCAGCCGAATTTATACCGGTGTAGATTTCCTGGAACGAGTGGAAAAATATAACGATATTGACTTTACCGGCTTAACCGTCATGGTTGTCGGAGCGGGAAATACGGCGATTGATGCGGCCAGAACCTCGGTTCGTTTGGGAGCGGAGCATGTGCAAATCATATACCGTCGTGGTCGTGCCGAAATGCCGGCTCATCCCGAAGAAATCAATGCTGCCGAAATGGAAGGTGTGGAGATGGTTACCCTCACCAATCCAAAAGCAGTAGCAATGGATGGAGAGACCATTGCTGTGACCCTTATTGATATGGCTTTGGGTGAACCCGATGCCTCGGGTCGTTGCCGACCGGTACCCATTGAGGGGTCCGATCACTTATGCATGGCCGATATTGTCATTGCGGCGATAGGTCAGACACAGGACTTGAGCTTTATCAATGATGAATTCAACCTGAAGACTCATCGCGGCACCATTGTGGCGAATGCAGATACCACCGAAACCAATTTGCCCGATGTTTTTGCAGGCGGAGACGTGGTAACCGGACCTGCTACAGCGATACAAGCCATTGCTGCCGGTG
The DNA here is from genome assembly GCA_937897315.1 of uncultured Bacillota bacterium. Classification (GTDB taxonomy): domain Bacteria; phylum Bacillota; class JAAYKD01; order JAAYKD01; family JAAYKD01; genus CALCNS01. The sequence goes on along the minus strand of CALCNS010000332.1, from coordinate 2,063 downwards.
CCAAAGGGGCTCGTGCCATCCATCGTTATTTCTATGGCATTCCAACCCCTGTATCGGAGTATAACCATGTAATGGGACGTACGTTAAGCGAAGTATCTCCGGTGTATTATCAGGGTGAAGTCAAAAAAGAGAAACAACACCCTGCAGAATTGAAAGCAGCAGAACGAATTCGCAACTTCGAGGAAGTAGAATTCACCTTTACCGAAGCACAAGCTCGAGCCGAAGCGGAGCGTTGCTTGAAATGCGGTTGTGGCGATGCGCTGGATTGTCAATTGCGCCAATATTCCGGGAAATATGCTGCGAACCAATACGCTTTCGATGGTGAAAAACACGCAAAACCCTTGGATACCAGTCATCCCGTGTTCGTGCGCGACCCCAAGAAGTGCATTCTCTGTGGTACTTGTGTACGGGTATGCCGTGATATAGCTGGAGTAAACATGATTGGCTTCTTGTATCGCGGTAGCGGCGCGGAAACCAAACCTTATTTACCGGGGATGATGACCGGCGAAAAATCTTGTGAAAATTGTCGCCTCTGTGTAGAAGCGTGCCCCACCGGAGCATTGCTCTTTAAGTAAACCATACCTGTTGGAACAGAATGATAAGAAAGACATACCATCCTTCCGTTGCTTTTGACCTTCGGTCAGAGGTTCTTCTAGGATGGTATGTCTTTTTTTATCTGGTACGTTTACTTCTTTTTAGCATTCTTCCACGCGAAAGCAAAAGCAGAGACGCTATCTTGTTCTACACGTTTGGCTTGCTCCTGTTCGAAGCGCTTAATCTCGGTTTTACTGGCGTGTTGCCGATTTTCTGATAACACTTGGTTGAAACGATCGTATTTTTCGCGGAAGCCACATTTGCAGGTGTAGATTCGTTTCTCTCCTTCGCCCACGACTTCGAGTTTTTTGTGACATTGCGGGCAACGGGCATTACTGACAAAAGAGAGATTCTGTCGATACCCACATTCGCGATCGGGGCAAACCAACATTTTACCTTTTTTGCCATTGACTTCGAGCAGGAACTGATTGCACTGAGGGCACCGGGTGCGTGTCATGTTATCGTGGTGGTATTCTCCCTGCGCACTCTTAATGGTATTCACCAGTGTTTTCGTATACTCTTTCATCTCGGCTAGGAATGGAGCATCGTGCAATTGTCCTTTGGCGATTTTGGTCAGCTTTTGCTCCCATAACGCGGTTAAGGTGGGAGATTTTAAATCCGGGGGAACAAGCTTCAGCAACTGTTCCCCTTTGCTCAAGGGATGAAATTCCTTACCACGACGTTCACAATAATTGGCTTCTATAATCCGTTCGATGATTTCGGCTCGTGTCGCGGGAGTGCCTATGCCATTGGCTTCTTCCAAGACGTCGCGTAAGGATTTATCCTGAACAAAGCGTCCGGGGTTTTCCATGGCAGTCAACAGGGTGGCTTCGGTATACCGTTTCGGTGGCTGGGTCATGTGTCTGTGAAGGAGAATTTCTTGTATGGGCAGAGTTTGTCCCTGTTGTAAGGTGGGAAGACTTTGGTCGCGTTCCTCCGGAGAATCGTCCTCGTCGTCACTGCTGAATAACTCGGCTTCATAGATGGCACGCCAACCGGAATTCTGCAGAATTTTCCCCTTAGCGGTAAAGAACTCACCGGCAATTTGTAGTTGCACTTCGGTTTGGTCATAAACAGAGTCTTCCGAAAGAGCAGCCAGAAATCGCCTTACGACCAAGTCATATATTCGCTTTTCATCGGCCGTCAAAGCCAGCCAGTTTAAGGGTTGTTCAGTGGGAATAATGGCATGATGGTCACTCACTTTGGCATCATTGACAAAGCGTTGTTTCCCTGAAAACGTCTTGCGTAATAAGGGAGCCGCCAATTTTCCATATGCACTGGAAGTAGCCAACGCTTTTAAGCGGATGGCTAACGTCGGCAGAATATCGCTGCTCAAATAACGCGAGTCGGTGCGAGGATAAGTCAGCAGTTTGTGCGTTTCATATAAACTCTGCATGAGGTTCAGAGTTTGTTTGGCCGAGAAAGAGAATCGCCGGTTTGCATCGCGTTGTAGTTCGGTTAAGTCATAT
>CALCNS010000331.1 GCA_937897315.1 uncultured Bacillota bacterium | reverse complement strand
CTGAGGAAAGAATCTATGACAAGATAGCCGATATCACCATTTCCATGAAATCTACGGACCATCTCAAAATGCCTGAATTCGTTAGCAGTGAATATGCCGTTTATCTTTCAGAAAGTGAGGAACAGCGATATGAGGAGCTTAAGAACGATTTGATTCTGCAACTACCGAGTGGTGACATTACAGCTGCTAATGCTGCTGTGCTCACAGGTAAGCTTTGCCAGATGGCTAATGGTGCGATCTATAGTGATGATGGCCAAGTCTCCCCTATCCATGAGCGTAAACTGGACGCTTTAGAAGATATGATCGAAGCCGCTAGAGGTAACCCGGTGCTGGTCGCTTATTGGTTCAAACATGACCTAACCCGAATCACACAGAGATTAAGAAAGTTGGGCGTGACCTTTGCTAGGCTTGATTCCATCGATAGTATTGAGAAATGGAACACAGGCGAACTACCTGTTGCACTCATCCATCCTGCTTCAGCTGGGCATGGTTTAAATCTTCAAAGTGGAGGTTCTACGATGATCTGGTTTGGATTAACCTGGTCTTTGGAATTGTATCAGCAAACCATCGCGCGCTTGTGGCGGCAAGGACAAAGTGCAAGGACAGTGGTGGTGCAACACATTATCACCAAAGGAACCATCGACGAACGCATCTTGAAAGTGTTATCCAAAAAAGGCAGCACCCAATCAGCTTTAATTGAAGCGGTAAAAGCCGATTTGCAAATCTAAGACAATCTATGACAATCCGTGCCAATCCGAGAGGAATAAAATTCGGAGGTACGATGATGAAACATTATGAAGAACTTGCAAATGCCATTATTGTCCAAGCAACGGTGGATTATGGAATAGGCGTCCAATTTTTAAAACAGCACCCACACACTCCGGACCTTGATACAAAAGAGGCCAAGATAGATCCGGAGAAACGAAAGCGAAGGAGACGCATCATCAAGGTGGAAAACGAACGTGATGATATTGAACGTTTCTTCCTTTCCACTTGGTTTGAAACCTTATCGAAACTAGACGGTGAGATACTACTTGAGAAAGTCAAAAAAGTGGTGGTGAGTTAACATGACGACACTAGAGTTTTTAAGTCAAGCTTACCGTCTAGACCTTCGTATTGATTGCAAACTGGCTCAAATTGCTGCTCTCAACGAATTGGCCACTAAATGCACCTCGACACTCTCAGATATGCCTCATCAGCCCAATTACAGTGTCTCTTCGATGGCGGAAGCCGTGAGCAAAATCGTCGACCTACAGAAGGAAATTGATGTGGAAATCCACCAATTGATCGATATTAAGCGACAAATCGTTAATTACATTAAGGCAGTTGAGAACAAGGAGTGCCAAACTCTTTTGGAACTTCGATTTCTTTGTGGATGGACCTGGGAGGAAATTGCTTTCAAGATGGGCTACAGCATTCAACACACATTTCGAATGCGGGAAAAGGCTTTGAAGCAAGTCGTGATCGAACAAAGTGGAGAGTAAAGGAGAGTTGATATCCTATGGAGGTATAGTATAATGATATTGATGAAACTATAACAAAACGACCACCAAAGGTTAAACCCCTCTGGTGGTCTTTGCTATTTGTAAAATGCGAGGTGATCTCTCTGATGCCCTACAAACCAAAGCGTCCTTGTGCTTACCCCGGCTGCAGTCTACTAGCCGAGAGTGGACAATACTGTGCTGAGCATCAGAAAGAGATGAACAAGCAATACAATAGGTTTGAGCGAGACCCTGAGTCTAACAAAAGATATGGTCGTGCTTGGAAACGGATTCGTGACCGATTCATAAAAGATCACCCTTTGTGCGAGGAGTGTAAGCGAAACGGAATCTTGACTCCCGCTGAAGAGGTTCATCACATTAAACCGCTCTCCAAAGGCGGTGGAAATGAGAGAAGTAATCTTATGGCTTTATGTAAGTCATGTCACTCTCGGATCACGGCTGAGAGTGGTGACCGGTGGACTTAATCTTATTGGTAACCAGCTTTAATTATATCAATCCATCGCAATAACGTGCTTTCTTTAAGGACCATTCTTGATCGAATTTCTTGCTGATAGTAATCTCCTCCTTTAAATTTGGGAGGTTTTCTATTTTCAAAGCAATAATACCGTTCTCTTTCATAAGTTTTAATTTGATAAGAACCATGAGCGAAAGCATTACGTATGGAAACAAACAAGTTTAGAAAGCCATATTCATTTTCGTTGTATATAGCAAATTCGCTTCGACAATCAACTTCACCTAATTGGTTCATGTTTTCAAGTTTAGTGTATAACTCGTTAAGTGGAACTTTATATAAAGGTATCTTTGGATTACCGGCATTCTCTAATCTCAATTTAAGAGTGGTGTGTTGTCTCGCGGTCCAATTTTCTGATAAAGGATTGCTTCTGACTGAAATATTACTAACCGGACAATTAGTGTGGAAAAAGTCAAAAATCGTGGTGAAATTCCTGTTCGAATGGACAATTCTACTGTTATATACAGTCCAATCCCTAAGACCCGTCAACTCTGGATGACTCATAACTGTAATCTCCTTTTTGCTTTATTATACCATAAAAAATACTCTAGTGTATCGGTGGGGGTGATTAAATCTCCAAATAAATCAATTAAGGACAGCGGTGTGGGCCTTCA
>CALCNS010000330.1 GCA_937897315.1 uncultured Bacillota bacterium | reverse complement strand
GGAATCAAAATTCCTGCATTATGGCCTCACATCTACCGATGTGGTCGATACCGCCCTTTCGGCAGTATTACAAGAAGCCGTTACTATGATACAAGAAGATCTGGATGTCTTTGCAGAAGTCTTACGACAGCAAGCTATCCGATACAAAGATACGGTTTGCATGGGTAGAACGCATGGGGTTCATGCGGAGCCCACCACTTTTGGTTTAAAGTTGGCTTTATGGTACAGTGAAACCAGACGCAACATAGAACGCTTAGCCAGAGCCAAAGAAGTGATTTCAGTCGGTAAAATCTCCGGGGCTGTTGGAACCTATGCCAATGTCGATCCCTTTGTGGAACGATATGTTTGTGAGGGAATGAAATTACGTCCTGCGTTGATCTCCACCCAAATTCTGCAAAGAGATCGTCATGCAGAACTGCTCTCTACCCTGGCCATTATTGCTTCTTGCTTAGATAAGTATGCTACCGAGATTCGGGCTTTGCAAAAAACCGAAATCCGAGAAGTCGAAGAGCCCTTCCGACAAGGGCAAAAAGGCTCGTCTGCGATGCCCCACAAACGAAATCCTGTCAATTGTGAACAAATTAGTGGTTTAGCTAGAGTTGTACGAGGCAACTCCTTAGCTGCTTTGGAAAACATTCCTCTTTGGCACGAACGTGACATCTCACATTCTTCCGTGGAACGTATTATTTTGCCGGATACCACCATACTCATGGATTACATGCTGGTTAAATTCACTGGAATCGTTAAAGATTTATTCGTATATCCACAAAACATGCAACGAAATATAGAAAAAAGCCGTGGTCTAATTCATTCTCAACAGGTCCTCCTCCGTCTCGTTGAGAAGGGTTTGCTACGCGAAACCGCCTACGATTTAGTACAAAAAAACGCGATGCGCGCTTGGGAAGAAGAGAAACCCTTTAAGGATTTAATCGCTCAAGAACCGTTAGTTGCTGAGAAATTCAACAAGGAAGAGTTAAATGATTGCTTTGATATTCGCCATCATCTAAAACACGTCGATGATATTTTTGCAAAATTAGGTTTGCTATAGAAGCGAGAGGAGTTTGACCATGAAATACAAAGCCGCAATCAACATTACCTTAAGACCCAGCATCCTCGATCCGCAAGGATCTGCCGCCCTGAAATCATTAAAATCCTTGAATTATACCTTTGTAGACTCGGTCCGCATCGGAAAATTTATGGAAGTTGTCGTGGAAGCCAAAGACATCGTCACCGCAGAAGCCTTGGTTCGAGAACTCTGTCAGGTTCTGTTGACCAATCCGGTCATGGAGGATTATACTCTGACACTTACGGAGGTTTAGTCATGAAGTTTGCCGTCATATTATTCCCCGGTTCCAATTGTGAAGTGGACTGTGTGCATGTCATTAAGGAAGTCTTACAAGAACCGGTTACCACAGTCTGGCACAAAGACACCGACTTAAGTGAATTCGATGCCGTGATTTTGCCCGGCGGCTTCTCCTATGGTGATTACTTGCGTTGTGGAGCCATTGCCCGTTTCTCACCAATAATGGAAGCTGTTATTGCTCATGCAAAAGCAGGAAAACCGGTCTTGGGTATCTGCAACGGATTTCAAATTCTGACCGAATGCGGTTTACTTCCGGGTGTACTTTTACGTAATCGCAGTTTGCAATTTATCTGTGAAGATCGTTTCATCCGCGTAGAAAACAACCTCACCCAATTTACCCATCTATATACCAAACATCAGGTATTGCGTATTCCCATTGCTCATGCCGAAGGAAATTACTATGCGGATCCTGAGACCATTGAAAAGCTCGAATCCGAAAACAGGGTCGTCTTCCGTTACTGTGATGAACAAGGGAATCTAACGGAAGAAAGCAATCCCAATGGTGCCATGAACCATATTGCCGGCATTATCAATGAAGCAGGTAATGTCTTGGGTATGATGCCTCATCCTGAACGTTTGTCGGAAATCATCCTTGGTGGTAATGACGGACTAGCACTTTTTGAATCGATGCTGAAAACCTGGAGGGATCGGATATGAAAAGGATCAAAACACCTTGGCAAGAAATGGGTCTTTCGGACCAAGAATATGAAAAAATCCTATCCATTTTAAAACGAGAACCCACTCTACCTGAGTTGGGAATGTTTTCAGCGATGTGGAGCGAACATTGTTCTTACAAGAACTCAAAACCCGTCTTGCGCCTTTTCCCCACCACCGGGAAAAGGGTCTTGCAAGGGCCCGGTGAAAACGCAGGAGTCATTGATATCGGAGACGGTCAAGCGATTGCTTTTAAAGTGGAAAGTCACAACCATCCATCCGCTATAGAACCCTTTCAGGGGGCAGCAACCGGAGTCGGAGGTATCATACGTGACGTGTTCACGATGGGGGCTAGGCCTATTGCTTGTCTAAACTCCTTGCGTTTTGGCAATTTAGAACAAGCTCGTGTTCGTTACCTATTAAATGGTGTTGTCGATGGGATCGCAGCATATGGTAACTGTATGGGCATTCCAACCGTAGGCGGTGAAACTTGGTTCAATGAATCCTATAACGGCAATCCTTTGGTCAATGCCATGTGTGTGGGTTTAATCGAAAACGGGAGAATTCATAAAGGAATCGCCAAAGGGGTGGGTAATCCGGTCATGGCTGTCGGTGCGCGAACCGGACGCGATGGCATTCATGGGGCGACTTTTGCCAGTGAAGAATTGAGTGAGGAGTCGGAGAACAAGCGTCCTGCCGTACAAGTGGGGGATCCCTTCATGGAGAAGCTACTCTTGGAGGCTTGCTTGGAACTCATGGAAACGGATGCCGTGGTCGGTATTCAGGATATGGGAGCAGCCGGAATCACTTCTTCCAGTTGCGAAATGGCCGCTCGTGGACATAGTGGCATCGATTACGATGTTGCCTTAGTACCTCAACGCGAAAAAGGCATGACACCTTATGAAATCCTATTGTCCGAGTCTCAGGAGCGCATGCTCGTAGTGGTAGAAAAAGGTCGAGAATCCGAAGTGACTAAGATTTTTGACAAATGGGGTCTTGAAGCAGCAGTGATCGGTCATGTCACCAATGATGGTTATGTTACAGTTCGGGAACATGGTACCATTGTTGCACATATTCCTGCCTCTGCCCTAACGGATGATGCGCCGGTGTATCACAAAGAATCTCTCAAGCCGGCTTACTTAAGCGAAACAGAAGTCTTCAATCCTTTCTCTTTAGCGGAACCCAATGACTACTCAGAGACCCTAAAAAGCATGATGACCTCCCCCAACATCTGTTCCAAAGAATGGGTGTATCGTCATTATGATCACATGGTTCGCACTTCCACAGTAATTCGTCCCGGCAGTGATGCTGCTGTGCTGAGAATAAAAGGGACTCAAAAAGGCTTGGCCATGTCTCTCGATTGCAACAGTCGTTATGTTTATTTGAACCCACGCGAAGGTGGTAAAATTGCCGTAGCCGAAGCAGCACGCAACGTAGTTTGCAGTGGAGCAGAACCCATGGCGATTACCAATTGCCTGAATTTTGGCAATCCCGAAAAGCCAGAGGTTTTTTACACCTTCCGTGAAGCAGTAGAAGGTATGGCTGAAAGCTGCAGAGCTTTGGAAACCCCGGTAACTGGCGGTAATGTTTCCTTCTACAACGAAAACCAAAATGGAGCCGTCTACCCTACTCCTACAGTAGGAATGATGGGTTTACTAACAGACATCACCCATGCCACAACTTTGTCCTTAAAACAAGAAGCAGACCGTCTATATTTAGTTGGTATCAATACTGATG
>CALCNS010000329.1 GCA_937897315.1 uncultured Bacillota bacterium | reverse complement strand
CGAGATTCCGAAACGTGACTGGAGTTCAGACGTGTGCTCTTCCGATCTGAAGCAATGATTCCATAAATGCCACCCCCAGTCAGGTCTGCTTCTTCAAAAATAGCCGATGTTTCTGCGAGAATTTTCTGAATTTCGGAAGTTCCACCCACGACTACCCGTACGGGTTTCTCGTCTTTTTGGATATAGACCATGCCCAGTTGTGTATCGAAGAGGTAGACCGATTTGCTACCTCCCCCTTGTATGTAAGTGTTCCCTTTAACGGTCACCTGAAGCAAAGTGACTTGCCCTTCTCCCACGGCTTTGTCGATGATTAGGTCACCATGGATGAGCATATTTTGTAATAAAACATCACCTGTCGTAATGGTTACACGACCACCCACCACCTCTTGACTATCGGAAGGCCCATAGGTACCGGCAGAAGTATAGACTTTAGAATTGAACGAAGTGTAAGGAGCGAGATGTACCACATTTTGCAATACCACAACGGCTTCAGCCCGGGTCGTATACTTTTTCGGTAAAAATTCTCCCGAGGGGTACCCATGGATGAGATTACGACTTGTCGCAATGCTCACAGCGTCGGACGCCCATGACGAAATGCGGCCTGTATCGGAAAAGAGCACCTCTGGTTCATCTGCTGTTAATTCGGAAACTCGCATCAAGAGAGTCACCATTTGCTCTCGGGTTAAGAACGCATCGGGAGCAAAATGAGTGGAGCTCACCCCTTGAACCAAACTGAGTGCAAAAGCCGTCTCAATGCTTTCTTTCGCCCAATGATAGGAGGTGTCGTTAAAAGCATGTTCCGTATGAGCACGAAGAACATAGGTTTTCACCAACATGTCGACAAATTCTGCCCGAGTAATCGGCTCATCCGGTTGAAACATCCCTTCAAAGCGAGATCGTAAGACATTGCGCTGCGCCATGGTGGTAATGTTGCTTTCCGCCCAGTGACCCGTGATGTCATCGTATATGGGGGAATTATCCTCAGCAGCCATAGCAAAACCACACAAAAGTGATGTTGCAAGAAGTATTAAGATGAATCGTCGTATGAACGTGAACATAGCAGCAACCCCCTTCTGTTTGATTGGTTCTTTTATACCCGACCGAATTCCTCCCTAAAAATCAGATGGATTTAGATCTCATCAAAAAATCGTCCATATGAGGAGCGATGAGAACTAGGCAGGAAAATGTTGACAAAGTAGAGTATTTAAGAGTGAACCATTATGAAGGGAGTGTTTGACCATGTCTACCCCTACTACACCCACCGGAAGCTTTAAGATACACTTTTCATCCATCGTTCTCGATAGCGCCGATTCCAACAGCTTAGCCGATTTTTACGTCAGACTACTTGGTTGGCAAAAATACTCTGATGACCCGGAATGGATCTTTGTACGGCAAGATCAAGAATACCCACTGATTATTTTTCAACAGACCGATGATTATGTTCCACCGATTTGGCCAAATGAGCCGGGAAAGCAACAAGCCGGTACACATATGGATTTTGGCGTATCCAACTTGGCTGAAGCTGTGGAACATGCCCTTGCATGTGGGGCAAAAAAAGCTGAAATACAGTATTCCACTCATTGGACCGTGATGATTGACCCTGCAGGTCATCCATTTTGCTTGGTACAGTGGAATAAACTATGAAGAAGAAAAGCGACCGAGAGCCGTAAGTGATCAGCCCCTGTCTACCTTGACAGGGGCTGATCATATCAAAAATCTCCTCGGTCGCTTTTCATTTGAGAATGAAAACTTCTTTTGTGCTTAGCCCAGAGCCACATCCAAAATCATCATCACACAGAAGCCGACTAATGCGCCGAGGGTTGCTATATCGGTTCTAGATCCCCCAATTTCGCATTGGGCTTCCGGAATTAACTCTTCCACCACCACGTAAATCATCGCTCCTGCGGCAAACGCAAGTGCATAAGGTAGAATGGACCGCATACTAATCACGGCAATTGCACCAAAAACTCCAGCTATGGGTTCCACAATTCCAGAAGCTTGACCGTAAAGAAATGCTTTTGTACGGCTGAAACCTTCACGGCGTAATGGAATGGATACAGCAGCTCCTTCTGGAAAATTCTGTAAACCTATACCTATCGCCAAGGCAATGGCACCCGCAACGGAAGCACCTGTAATGCTACCACTGGCAGCTGCACCAAAAGCGACACCCACTGCAAGCCCTTCGGGAATGTTGTGCAAAGTAATCGCCAAGACCAATAGAACACTTCTATGCCACGATGTTTTTGGTCCTTCTGATTTCTCGGAGTCTAATCCTAAATGTAAATGTGGTATTAATTTATCGACCGCATATAAAAATCCACCACCGAACAAAAAACCCAAAGAAGCAGTGATCCACGCAACTTGACCAAGTTCATCTGCCATGGCAATACTGGGTGCCAAAAGTGACCAAAAACTGGCTGCAATCATCACACCTGCAGCAAATCCTAACATACCATTTAGCACGTTCTTGTGAATTGTTTTAAAGAAGAAAACAAGAGCTGCCCCTGCTGCAGTCACTCCGTAGGTAAACAATGTACCAAACAAGGCTTGTTGTACTGGTGTGAATTGCTTAAAAAAACGTATCACAGACTACCCTTCTTTCCTTTACACAATTGTATTGCGTAAAACACCTATTCCGGCGATCTCGCACTCGACGACATCGCCTTTTTTCATAAAACGAGGTGGTTTAAAGCCCATGCCTACACCCGATGGTGTACCGGTGGCAATGATATCTCCCGGCTCCAGGGTAATTCCTTGCGAGAAATCCGAGATAATTTTTGCCACATCATGAATGAGCAAGTCGGTAGTAGAATGTTGACGCACTTCTCCATTGACTCGGCTCTCGACTACAACCAATGGTGGATAAGCAAACGCCGATTTATGCACGATGACCGGCCCCATCACGCTATAGGTATCGAGGCTTTTCCCCTTAAACCACTGCAAATGCCCACGTTGTAAACGTCGAGATGAAATATCGTTAAAGATGCTGTAGCCAAAAATAAAATCTTCCACCTGTTCCCTCGAAATATTTCTTCCCTTTTTGCCGATGACGACAGCCAACTCTACCTCATAATCGAGCTCCTCATCCAAATCGGTGAAGCCATAAATCTCTTCGTTGTGACCCACAATGCGTGTAGTTCGCTTCGAAAAATAAACAGGAACTTCCTGTGTGGCCAAGCTAGCACTTAATGTCCCGGTGGTTTCTGCTCGATGAGAAGCATAATTCACGCCAACGCAAATGATATCATGTTTGGGGCGAATAATCGGTGCGCGAAAAGCGATCTCGCTCACCGATATTCCCTCTCCCTTTCCACATTGACTCATATCGAAAAAGATTGCCAACTCTGCCGGCGTGATCTGTTCAATTAGCTCATTCATATTCGTATAATGGTCGTGCTGCAGGACTTCAGAGACTGCCAATACTCGTGCACCATCTTGACTCATGACTCCCACCTGTTCTTTTCCGTGAAACTCAAACGTTAAAAATTTCATAGGATACCTCCGTTCCATGCTACCTTTTTGTACAAACTCATTCATTTTCCATGAGAATACGTGATTCATCGCAAAAATGCGATATGAACCCTTAAACAATATGTAATAATTCCAGTTTCTCTTTTCAAAGTAAGAATACCTTTGCAATAAACCCATAGCCACATAAAAAAACTCCCGGTTAGGGAGTTTTTAGTGATAGTCTTATTTTTCCACGGTAAGGATTCTGGTTCCCGGCTGCCATATTTGGGCTAATCTTTCGTGAGTGAAAGTCGCTTGGCTGCCGATTGCTTCTGGTTTACCCGGATCATTACAGTAGAAGTTCTCTGCA
>CALCNS010000328.1 GCA_937897315.1 uncultured Bacillota bacterium | reverse complement strand
CTTCATCGGTTTCGTATAAAGTGAAGTCAGGTCCTCCAGCGATGTCAAGCAAGACACCTCTGGCTCCTTCTATGGACATTTCCAACAACGGCGAAGAGATGGCCATTTTAGCGGCTTGTACCGCACGCCCATCGCCCTGCCCATACCCAATGCCCATAATAGCAGAGCCGGAATCTTTCATAATAGATTGAACATCCGCAAAGTCCAGGTTGATAATCGCTGGAACAATAATGAGTTCGGATATACCTTGTACACCTTGACGTAAAATTTCATCGACCATCTTAAAAGCATCGAGTAAAGAAGTTTTCTTGTCGATGACTTTGGTTAAGCGTTCGTTGGGAATCGTGATCAACGAATCTACTTTCTCACGCAACCGTTCTATGCCACCATCGGCTTGGGCAGCACGTTTACGGCCCTCAAATCCAAACGGCTTGGTAACGACAGCAACGGTTAAAGCTCCAATATCTTTGGCGACCTCTGCGACGACAGAAGCGGCTCCTGTTCCGGTGCCTCCACCCATGCCTGCGGTGATGAAGACCATGTCAGCACCTTTCAGGACTCTCTCCAGCTCCTCACGACTTTCTTCGGCAGCTTGGAAACCAATTTGTGGGTTCCCACCGGCACCTTGACCTTTGGTTAGCTTGAGACCTATTTGAAGTTTTTGGTCGGCTAAGGAGTGAGCTAAAACTTGACCATCGGTATTGATAGCGATGAATTCAACGCCTTTCAAACCAGCAGAAATCATTCGATCGACTGCGTTGCTACCACCACCGCCAACGCCGACGACTTTTATTTTAGTGATTTCATTCATATCGAATTTGGCTTCCAGCAAAACAACCACTCCCCCATCTATAGATTGTTCGAATTTCTAAACAATAAGTGTATCTTCTGTAAGAGACAGAAGAATTCCTGCAACTTCGTCTTTTTTTTCAAGAATATTTTAAGTTTTCAGACGAACCTTCACAACTGTATCCACTATATCTGGTAACTCAGGTCGGTCTCCTAATGAAATAAACACAATATCCTGATAATTCCCCGTTATCCAGTTTTTGGCAATTGAGATTTCACTATGGTCTGCAAGCAAAACGATGGATTCTATTTGATCGATCTTCAAACCGATTAAGGGCACAAAACCTATGGGAGCTTCCGTAATATGAAAATAAAGGCAACGGTCTTTTGCTGTGATTCTTCCGTATTCTGGCTTCTCCAAGTGACTGGAACCACAGCCATAAATGGATTCGGAGTTTTTTTTCATCCACTGACCGATCTCACTCAGAATCTTCAAAGACTCTTGAGGGAACCTGCCGCGAGCATCCGGACCGATATTGAGAAGGAGATTTCCGTTTTTGCTGACGCATTCCACCAATTTGCGGATTAATACAGAAGAACTTTTAAAATCAGAATCGTTATGGGCATATCCCCAATGATGATTCATGGTGATGCAAGATTCCCACATCGCTACTTCTCCTCTGGCGTTGCGTATGCCATGAGGAGGGATGATTTGCTCTGGGCTGACAAAATCCCCACTGGTTATTTGTGGATTTTCGCTGAGTAGTGAACCAAATCCTTCCCCACTGGCTTCGAGACGATTATCGAAAATCGCCCAAGGTTGCGTCTGGCGAACCATTTGAATCAGTTCAGAACCTCGCCAAGCTTCTCCACGTAAGTTTTCATAGGCAAAATCGAACCAAAAGATGTCAATCTTACCATAGTTTGTTGCCAATTCTTTAACTTGAGCATGCATATACTCTAAATACCGGTCAAAATCATGAGGTTTTCCTTTATACTCCAAGTTTTCTCTCATCGGATGGTGTGGATCACCATAATGAGGATAATCCGGATGATGCCAATCTAACAGAGAGTAATATAGACCCACTTTGATTCCTTCCTCGCGAAACGCTTCAAGAAATTCCTGAACCGCATCACGACCGAAAGGGGTGTTGGTGGATTTGTAGTCGGTATATTGGCTGTCGAATAAACAGAAACCATCATGGTGCTTCGCTGTAAAGACGGCATATTTCATTCCAGCTTGTTTCGCTGCTTTGGCCCAGCATTTTGCATCGAATAGATCTGCAGTAAACTGATCAAAGTAGGGTTGATACAGCTCCACACTCATACGCTCGTTACTGCGTACCCACTCTCCTCTCGCAGGAATAGCATAAAGTCCCCAGTGAATAAACATTCCAAAGCGTGCTTCGCGAAACCATTCGATTTTCTTTTGATAATGATCCCAATCAAATGCTTGCATTGTTACCTCCACATAAAGAGAATCAGAGATTGCTCTCTGATTCTGCCGCATATTATGATTTTGAAGAGTCTTGTTTCTTCCCTGTCCATTTTTCCCACAACTGTGAGATCCAATCGATTAAAATTCACATAGCTACTCTCCTCTGCTATTGGCCAGACGATTCAGTTTCGCGGCTAAATACGCACGATACCGAGGGGTTTGGTTCTTAACGTCATCACGTGTTATTTTTTGCCAAAGGGTAATTTCATGGATGAGTGCTTCACTGGCATTTCGCCATGTCATATAACCGGTAGAACATTCCATATCGAGCCAGATAACCGTGGCATAATCAATATATTCGGCTTTGTTATCCACATTATGCTTCGTACAATAACTTTGATACGTTTCTGCGAGTTTTTCTCGTTCTAACAAACGTGCATCGTAATAATCAGCAGTTGCTTCGTTATAAGGAATCATGACCGAAGCAAAACGAAGCCCAAGTTGTTTATCAGGTATCTCGCGTGCTGCTTATTAGGTGAGTTTGCGATTGGTTTCAGCCCATAACACCCATTCTTCGGGAGCAGCCTCCGCTCTTGGCATGGGAGGCAAATTCAACACATGCGAAAAATGATTGGAGATCACATTGGTCTTGAGCAGTTGCCGTTCAACGGAGCTCAAGATATACGGTAATGCTTCATACGTATCTATGATGTATTGTAATACTTCGTCTCCGCTTGGTACCCGATCTGTAATATCTGATTCTTCGATACGAACCTGATTCCAAGGAAGATAGAGATCCTCTGCGTAGGATGGCGTTTGAATGTTTTCACGTAGTTCGGCGGTTGTTGAATTATTGTTGTCTTGTCTGGATTGTCCCATTCATACACCGCCTTTACGTGATTATTTAAACGTGCCCATTTATATTCGAACCGCATTAGGTGAATTCCTACCGATTCAAAAATAATTTTTCGTTGCAACCAGTTGCTTTCCGACTAAATCTGTAATCTATTTACTAGGCTCCCACGGGAAAACATGAGTTAACCCAAGGTTATCACGAACAGACGAAAATTCTCTTTGCACAGCCTCGCCTACCGGCACACCCTTCGTTTTTCGGTCTTGCCATGCAAGCCATTCCTTCTCTCCTGCTGTGTAAATGTATGGCTCCCCAGGAGCTTTTTTGGAAGCTCGGAGCTCCCTGAGAATGTTTCCGGCTATTTGCTTAAAACTCTCAGCACCCATAAAGGCTTCCGTATCTATGGCAATAAAGAAGTGTCCTAAGTGATAAGGAATCTTCTCCCCTTGTGAACCAATCCCGCTGAGTAACTTCAAATAGTTCCCAGTTTGTAATGCAGCCGATAGGATTTCAACAACTGTTGCATACCCATATCCTTTATAACCGGCTAATTCTTCTCCGATACCTCCTAAGGGGGCAAACGCGGCCTTTCCCTTAAGCAAGTCTTGCAAAATCTGCTCACTGTCTGTCATGGCCGAGCCATCTTCACCAATCACCATACCTGCCGGTGTCGGAGCACCTTTCTTTGCATAGACTTCAATCTTTCCTCGTTGTGTTATGGAGGTAGCACAGTCAAGAACAAATGGAAATTCCTCGTCTGTAGGCAGCCCAAAGGTCAATGGGTTTGTCCCTAACATATTTTCCACTCCAAAAGTAGGAGCAATAGAAGGTCGTGCATTGGTTCCAGTAATCCCTATCATGTTCGCTTGGGTTGCCATGGTCGCATAATAACCTGCTATACCATAATGCGTTGAATTTCGTACTGCAACCATGCCCATACCGAATTTTTTTGCTTTTTCAATAGCCATTTGCATAGACTTAACTCCGATAACCATTCCCATACCATCGTGCCCATCCACGACTGCTGTAGTAGGGGTTTCTCGAATTACTTCAAATCGTGTCACAGGCTGTTGAATTCCCGCCAGAATGCGATCCACGTATATGGGTTTGAATCGATTGCTACCATGGCTTTCGATACCTCTACGATCGCTTTCCATGAGTACATAGATCGGAAGAGCACACGTCTGAACTCCAGTCACGTTTCGGAATCTC
>CALCNS010000327.1 GCA_937897315.1 uncultured Bacillota bacterium | reverse complement strand
GCGCAGAAGAGGTCTTGCATTTGTAGAACCTATCAGCATATATATGGACACTCAAATGAGTCACTCACTCCAGCATTTTGGTCAGAAGGCAGCCATGCAAATGGGATTGGTTTTGCGTAATCAACTTTCTTCCTTAGTCAATGATGTGATAGCATGGCATCAAAATCCTCAACGAATCCACAACCAAGTGGAAAGAACAAGGAAAAGTATCGACAGCGGATTGCTGAGAACATTAGAAAATATTGCACTTTTTGCCATTATGGCAGGTGTCACGTACTGGCAGACGGGTAGTAATGATGTCTTCGTGAATCAGTACTTGACCATTTACTTAATCTTTGTATCAATTGTACTAGGAATTAACCAAGGAATTTTTGCTGCTATTTTAGTGAGTCTTTATTATATGTTTCATTCCTTGGCGTCAGGTTATAGCTTGGTAGCCACTTTTTCAAATGTCAATATATTGCTACAAATGGTGCAAGCCTTGGTGATTGCCATGAGTATAGGTTATGTTCTGGAAAGAAAAAACTTTACCATCGAAGAAAAGGAGCGAACCATTGAAGAGTTATCCAAAGAAACGCAAATTCTTCAGCAAATCAACCATGACTTAGGACAAATAAAAATGGAACAGGAGACTCGAATCTTAAAGTACGAAACCGGCTTAGGGAAGCTCTATGCGTCCATTAAAAGTTTGAACTCTTTGTCACAGCAAGATATCTTCTGGGGGACCTTAACCTCGATTCGAAACCTAACAGATGAGCAAAATATTAGTCTATATATCAGGCAACCCAACAGCCATTATATGAGGCGTTTGGTCTTCATTGGTGAACAGCCAAAATTGTTCTCGAAATCATATAACATCAATGAGAATGATGTTCTTAAGGATATCGTCTTGAATGATCGTTTCTATACGAATCAGTACCTAAATCCGAATATGCCTTCCGTCATTTTACCCATTAAAGTCGAGAATCAGGTTACTGTATTGGTTATCATAGAAAACATGGCCTTTGAAAAACTAACGTTATATTACATGAATGTCTTGCATATTACCAAAGATTTGCTGGATGATGCGTATCGTAACGCACATATTTATGAAACCCTCAGTAGCCAAAATACGTATGAAGAAAATTCGCCAATTATGAAACAAGAAGCGTTCGAGAAATACCTTGCATTTGCACAAAAGGGATTTGAGAGTAGCGGTATTGAGTACACCATTCTTGAGCTCCCAAGCGGTAATTCGGTCGAGACACTAGATATGGCTTGTAACGCTCGTAAGTTTTTGAGAGACACTGATGAGATTGGACGTTTAAGAAGTCATTCTGTTGCCATTGTGCTGCTTTCGACGGGTATAAAAGATGCGAAGAAAGTCATAGAGCGATTGGCTAAGAACGGAATTACAACCAAAATCATGACATCGTAAACTGTAAGGAGGATGAAACCATGGCGAGAGATATCTTTCTTTGGATTCTAATCCTCTATTATGGGGGCTTGTTTGTATTTGGCATTTTCATTCTCTTTACAAAAAGAAAGACGTTTCTTTGGATGAACTGGATTATCGCCCTTTTATTACCGATTGCTGGTTTGGGTATCCTTTGGCTCATGAGAAAGCAGTTTAGGGTAGAAATGAAATCCGCGGAATTCCTTACAGAGTTCGTTCCGGAGCAAAACAAATCGTTGTTTTATGGGGATAGAAAGCAGGATTTGTTGGTAACATCCTTGACCGATATTTTGTTATTCGAAGATGTGGCGACTCGACGCGATGCCGTAATGAAAATATTCAGTGGGGATTCCATGCAATATGTAAAAGAACTGAAAAAAGCATTAGCAGATCCCGATACAGAGGTTTCGCATTATGCTTCTTCGGCACTCACAGAAATCAAACGGAAATTTGATAACTCGGTCATTGAAATGGGAAAGCTGGTTACAGAGGAACCGAGCCAACAAAACCAACTCCTGTTTGCTAAAACGTTGTATGATTACATTGAAAGCGGTATATTGGATCCAGCGAATCGCAAGAAGTATCAAAGGCAATTTTGTCACTTAATCTTAAAGTTGTTTGAACTTCGATTGGTCCCCAGTGATGGCATGAACATGAATTATTACAAAGCAACAGCATTATATT
>CALCNS010000326.1 GCA_937897315.1 uncultured Bacillota bacterium | reverse complement strand
CCGATCTCGCTACATTGACACCTACATGTTTCATGGAAACTATGGTACGACCTCCTGCCATGGAACCGCCAATTGCCACTTCCATGGCAACCTTTTCATTTGGTCCCCATTGGGATAAAATACTGGGATAAAGAGCCATATTTTCTAGAATTTCTGTGCTGGGTGTACCGGGATAAGCGACAGCCAAGTGCACACCTGCTTCAAATGCGCCACGAGCAATAGCTTCATTCCCAGATAAAAGAACCGTTGACATTGTTGATCCTCCTCTTTTTCTATGGATTACTTCAACACAATATATTCGCTGTGAGAATACTTTTTCCTGCTCATAATCGTGTCATAATGAGTAGCCGGAAGGGATTCATCCCATATAAATCGAAAGAACTAGCATTTGGAGAGTGATAGGAATGAAAAGTAGTATGATGTATGGGAAAGTTCCCTTGCAGGTTGAAATACAACAAGGACGGTTCTTAGGTGAAATAAAGCCGGTTTATAAAGAAAAACTCTTGAATCCAAGACTTGAGATTTTACATGCGCTACGAGAACCTATAGGCACGAAGCCTTTAGTAGAGTTAGCTAAAAATAAGAAAAGGGTTGCGATTGTCATCAGTGATATGACGCGGCCGGTGCAATCGAAGATTTTGCTACCCCCTTTATTGGAGGAGCTACATCAAGCCGGTATCACTAGGGAGCAGATTAAAATACTTATCGCTTTGGGGATACATCGGCCTTTAAGTTCGGATGAAATATCCGTCTTAGTGGGAGAACAAATTTATCTTCATTATGAAGTCTTAAATCATGATCCAAATGACACGATTCATCTGGGGATTACCTCCAAAGGCACTCCTCTGGATATCAATCGACATTTTGTAGAAGCAGATTTAAGAATTTGCACGGGGAACATAGACCTTCACTTTTTTGCAGGATATGCAGGGGGCGCGAAAGCGGTAATGCCTGGTTTATCAACGCGAAAAGCCATCTCCAATAATCATAAAATGCAATTAGATGAAAACTCAGCCAGTGGAAAGATGCTGGGAAACCCGGTTAGAGAAGATATCGACGAAGCCGGAGAGATCATAGGGATTGATTTTATCTTAAATGTCGTTCAAAGTGAAGAGAAGGAAATCATTTCTATTTGCGCTGGAGACTTCCGGCTTGCACATCGAACAGGATGCTCCATAATTGATGAAATGTACAAAATTCCTATTACTGAAAAAGCAGATGTTGTCATAGCTTCAGCTGGAGGATATCCAAAAGATGTTAATCTGTATCAAGCTCAAAAAGCGCTAGATAACGCATATCATGCGGTGAAACCGGGTGGAACCATCTTCCTATTGGCACAATGTCCTGAAAACTATGGGGAAGAAATCATGCACCAGTGGCTAACTACCGCAAATGGCGATTCGGCTTCTGTATTAGAAAGATTGCAAAAGGAATTTGTTTTAGGAGGTCATAAAGCAGCAGCCATAGCCCGAGTGGCAGAGAAGGTTCATATTGTATTGCTTTCTCAGATGGACCGGAACCTCAGTCGCCTTGCTTTTATGAACCCGGTGGATTCCGTTGAAGAAGGATTGAAGCTTTGTGAGATGACTCCTGAAACCTCCGTGTGGTTTATGCCCTATGCATGTTATACCTTACCCAGGGAGGTTTAGGAATGATCAGTCTATCGGATGTCTTCTCGGAAACCGGCTTACTGTCCCAAAGATTACCTGGATATGAATATCGCGAAGGACAATTGACAATGGCGGAAGCCGTTCTAAATTCTCTGACATATCAAAAACCCTTAGCGGTACAAGCAGGAACAGGACTGGGTAAAACCTTTGCCTATTTAGTTCCGGCTTTAATGTATGCCATCGAACAAGATAAGAGAATCGTTGTTTCTACAGCGACTCTGCAATTGCAGAATCAGTTGATTCGAAAAGATTTACCGGCGATGGAAGAAATCTTCCGAGACAAAATCGAATTTAAATCGGCTCTGGTGAAAGGGAGAAACAATTACCTGTGCATAAGAAAGCTGACGGCATTTGCACAAGTGAACCTCCAAACACCTCTCTTTCGGGATCCTTTGGACGCACCCATATGGGAGAAATTACTGGACTTATTTTACTCAGAAACCTTGGTTCAGGGAGACAAAGACGAAATACCTTTTCG
>CALCNS010000325.1 GCA_937897315.1 uncultured Bacillota bacterium | reverse complement strand
GTTCTCCGGTGAGTTCGGCTGCTGCTTGTAATTCGTTGCTGAGGTCTTCACAAGTCGCAATGTACCCGGCATACACACCGCCAAACGCTCTGGCACAGGCACCGGTAAGGGTAGCAGAGTCCACAATCTTTTTGGCTCCGAGTTTCTCGGCATAGGCAACGGCGTCGGCCAAAATCAAGCGGCCTTCTGCGTCGGTAGAGATAATCTCAACGGTCTTACCGGTCATACCCTTAATGACATCGCCTGGTTTGAGTGCGCCACCATCGGGCATATTTTCGGTTGCAGCGATTACAGCAATAATATTGGCATGCGGTTTCAACTTTCCAACCACTTCCATGGCCCCTAGAACGGCAGCAGCACCGGCCATGTCACCCTTCATGTTCTCCATGCCTGCACCGGGTTTCAAGGAGATACCACCGGAGTCAAAGGTGATTCCCTTGCCAACCAAAGCAAAGATGTCTCCACCAGGATTGCCCATATGCTTCATCACAATCATTTTGGGAGGTTGAACACTACCCTGAGCCACACCCAATAAACAGCCCATGTTGAGTTCTTCCATGTCTTCTTTGTCCAGAACATTCACTTCCAACCCGTTGGCTGCCGCCACTCTAACCGCTTTTTCGGCCAAATCCGTGGGGGTCAGGTGATTGGCAGGCATAGCCGACAGGGTACGGGCTAGGTTGGTTCCCGCCGCCATGGCCATCCCCTTCTTCATACCGGCTTCCGCTTTGGCTGCTTGTTCTTCATAGGAAACTAAGGTCACATCGCTTAGTTTGATGTCTTTTTTCTTGGTCTTTAACCCGTCATATTGATAACTGGCTAAAACCACACCCTCCACCATAGCTTGTGCGGCCATTTTGGGACAAAGTACATCATAACCGCGCAATAACACGGCTGCGGTTTCAACGTTTAATTTTAGAGCAGCTTTGATACCCGCTCCTGCCACACCACGCAGTTTTTCCATGTTCAGTTCGGCTGGTTTGCCCATGCCGACCAAAATCATCTTTTTTGCATTGGCTTGAGTTGGGTAGACCACCGCGGTTTCATACAACTTTCCGGTAAAGTCTTTTTCGGTCAAAATCGCCACCATGGCTTTTTCGGCAGGGCAAGTGGATTCGGGTTTGGCTTCTTGACCTTCATAGAGACCTAAAATCCAAGCATCGACTTCTTGTTGAATCAATTGACCGACATTAAAATGAAGTTTCATGATCATTCCTCCTCTATATTGAACATTCTGAAACACAATATATAGTTCGACAACAAAAACAAATCTCCTGCCTCATATGAGACAGGAGAAATTGTTACTTCTTTTAGGTTAATTGTCGGACTACCTGTGCGCAACGTGGGCACAACTCGGGGTGCTCGTTGTCGCTACCCACTTCTTCATGGAAATTCCAGCAACGGACGCATTGCTTACCCACGGCAGGTACGGCTTGAATCCTCAAACCGGAAATTTCTTCGGAAGCGACGGCTTGGTTGTTCTCTTCTCTGTGGAAATCCACTTGAGACACAATGAGAATCTCCGGCCAAAGGGTTAGGTTTTCTTCTAAGAAATCTGCCCATGGGCCTTCCTTCATCCATAAATGCACTTTCGCATCTAAGGACTTACCAATGCGTTTTTCACGACGCTCCACTTCGAGGACTTTGTTCACCTCATCTCGCACGGTTTGTAACTGCTGGAATCGGGATGCCGTAGCATCGTTCTTCCACTCCGGGTGGGCTTGAGGCCAAAACGCCAAGTGTACCGAGGATTGCTCCACAAAGTCAGCTGCCTTCAACTCTTGCCACATTTCTTCGGTAGTAAACGATAGAATGGGTGCCAACATACGAATCATGGCATCGAGGACGTACCAAACCGCGGTTTGACCGCTGCGACGCAACACAGAATCGGGTGCCGAAGCATACATGCGGTCTTTAATCACATCCAAATAGAAACTGCTCAAGTCTAAGGCACAGAAGCCGTGCATGGTATGATAAATCAAATGATAATCAAAGGCTTCGTAGTAACCCGTGATTTCGTCGATGAGTTCGCTTAAGCGATGCAGAACCCATTGATCGATAAGCACCATGTCGTTATAAGCAACCGCATGAGCACTGGGCTGAAAATCGGGCAATAACGAGTGCAAGAAACGCATGGTGTTGCGGATTTTACGATACACTTCGGCGACTTGTTTTTGCAACTCTTTGGAGTAACGCACATCGCCGGCTTTGGCATCGGTAGATGCTGCCCAAAGTCGTAAGACATCGGCACCATTTTGCTTGATGACTTCCATGGGGTTGACGACATTGCCCATGGACTTCGACATTTTGCGGCCTTCTCCATCCATAACAAACCCATTGGTGACCACCGCCTTATACGGAGCACTACCACGGGCAGCCACAGCCGTCCACAGCGAAGATTGGAACCAACCACGATGTTGGTCGGCACCCTCCAAATACAAATCAGCCGGCCAACTTAGCCCCGGCCACTGATCCAACACAGCGGCATGAGAAGAACCGGAGTCGAACCACACATCCATGATATCGGTTTCTTTGACCTGCTGATCCGCCTGATCGACTTTGGCTTGGGC
>CALCNS010000324.1 GCA_937897315.1 uncultured Bacillota bacterium | reverse complement strand
CAAAACATCCTCTCTTATTTCGTATAAATTCTGGGACCGAAAATTCCGGTACCGATACGCACCAAGGTAGCTCCTTCTTCAATGGCTACCATATAATCACCGGTCATTCCCATGGAAAGGGTATCCACCGGAGCATAAGGAAGTTGATAATCCCGAATCTCTTCAAACTTTTGACGCAAGGCTCGGAAGACAGGACGAGAGCTTTGAGAATCGGGATTCATGGGGGCAATGGTCATAAGTCCATGTACAACGATGGCTGGATAATTTTCTAATGATTTTAGAAATGGAAGAACTTCATCCAGATATAATCCAGCTTTACTTTTCTCTTGAGCCACATTTACTTCCAGCAAACAAGAGATGCGTCGTATACCCGCTCGCTTCTGAATTTCTTCCGCTAAGCTAATCCTGTCTAAAGAATGGATACAGCATACATAGGGTAATACGTCTTTCACTTTGTTGCTTTGTAAACTACCAATAAAATGCCAGCGAACTTGAGGAAAGGCAGGTGCCTTTCGACAAAGTTCTTGAGCCTTGTTTTCGCCAAAATCCTTGAGACCTGCAGCCATGGCTTGTGCGACTTCGACTTCTCCAACTGTTTTACTGACTGCAAGCAAAGTTACACTCGATTTTACTCTTTGAGATCGAAGGCAAGCTGTAGCGATGTTGGCTTGAATTTGCTGAACTCTTTCTTCCAACAACATCAATTATTCACCACCTACCCGAATACCTTCCAGCGCAAAGCGTGGATTGAGAATGATTTCGGTTTGTGCTTCTAATCCGGTAATCATGGCTTCTCCGTTGCGATTCTGCAAAACCTGAACCTCTCGAAAAACAGCAACTCCATCTTCTTTT
Organism: uncultured Bacillota bacterium; assembly: GCA_937897315.1. Classification (GTDB taxonomy): domain Bacteria; phylum Bacillota; class JAAYKD01; order JAAYKD01; family JAAYKD01; genus CALCNS01. The sequence continues at coordinate 1,741 of CALCNS010000324.1, read as the reverse complement.
GTAAAAACACCCGTTTTTTTGCCTTTTTGAAGGAGTACATCAGAAGGTACTTTTAGTCCATAGTCGACGGCTATAATTCGTTCCATGCTGGGGAAGCGATGTAATAGTGCTTCTGCTACTAAATCTTGAAACTTATAAGCCAAAATAATAGAATCGTTCTCTTGACGCATGGAATCTATTTTTCCATAGATGACATTACCGAGCATAGTCACTAATTTGACTTCGTCGCCCACTTTTAGGTTCATGGCCTCGGCAATGGTATAACTGGTTACCCAATACCAGGGAGCTTGAACTGTTTTGCATAAAGGTTTGCCAGCCACCAAATCGGTTGGGGTTTCTTTGGACCTGCCGTAAGGAAAAGTACTTAAGTCTTTTAACCCTAGTGTATGAAGCTCCTTGGTACTTAAGAATCCCTCATATTCGTCCACGGAGAAACTAATGACTCCATCGTAAACCGAGGATACAACGGTAGAATTCTTGCGGAGGATATCCATAAGCTTTGCTTCTTCTTGGTTCCAGTACTGTGTATTATCGCTAACTGTGCTTTTTTGTTGGTACAACTCATCTATACTGGATTCAAGAGTTTCAATACGAGTCTCCAGACGGCTGACGGCTTCTGGATCTTTCTTGACCGCTTCGGTCTGTAGTTCCTTTTCAATGCTAAGAATCTCTTTTTGGACATTGATCACGGATTCATCATAAAATGCTAAACGGGAATTATAGGCATCTAAATCTTTCTTTCGGTTTTCTTGAAGGGCTTTTAGTGCCTTGTCGTATTCACGAATGGAGGAAGCATCATAAATTTCTGCTACCGCATCATTTACTTTAACATACGAAGCGTTCGGTACTAAGCTAGACCAACGCCCGCTTTTGGGAGCAACAATCACATTCTCATCCCGTAAAATGACTCCATTGCTAGGACTGGTGGCAATCAGTTTTTCTTCAACATATGTCTGTGTCTTCAAAATCCGGGACATCGTATTTCGATAGAGATGGTAAATCCCAAAAGTGAATGCAGCAAGTAATATGACAATTAAAATACCGATGACCCATTTTATAATCCTGCGGCGTTTTTGCAAAGCTTCTTTTGATTTTGCAGAGCGTGATCTTCTTACTTGTTTTTTCATTATATCGACTCAGTTCTTTACTTTTTCGTCTTTGCTCAGTTTTTTCAGTTCAACCATAAAGTGATCAATATCCTCAAAATGACGATAAACACTAGCAAAGCGGACATAGGCTACAGTATCCACCTCTCTTAACCGTTTCATTACGGCTTCTCCAATAAAGCGGGTGGGAATTTCGGGTTGTAGTAGATTTCTCATTTCTAGTTCCACATCATTGGCTAATTTATGCAAAGTTTCAACAGGGATGGGGCGTTTTTCACATGCACGAAGCAAACCACCCATGATTTTGTTGCGATCAAAGACCTCTCGACGGCCATCGCGCTTCACCACAACCATAGCGGTTTGCTCTACTTCTTCAAATGTAGTAAATCGTTTTCCGCAAACCACACATTCGCGTCGTCGGCGAATCGCTTCACCGTCTTCAATCGGACGAGAGTCAATGACTCTGCTGTCGTCGGCGTGGCAATAAGGACATTTCATGGTCACACCTCCAATTATCGGAAGAAGCCCCGTGTCGGTGAAGGACGCGGGGCCATAAGTTACTCGATATCCCCTTCCTTAGGGTCTTTCTAGATCGGAAGAGCGTCGTGTAGGGAAAGAGTGTAGATCTCGGTGGT